>DASTHJ010000373.1:0-21712 GCA_035718265.1 Steroidobacteraceae bacterium
GGACCTGTCTTACTGGTTCGCGGCCGCCTTCGTTACCGTGCACCTGTCGATTGCCAGCTACATGGCGATGGTCGGCGCGATCGGGATCCGGACCTGGGCTTGACCGACTACGCCCGCAGACCGCTGGCGTTCGCGACGGGCCTGCTCTGTGCCGGGACGCTGCTCTCGTATGGCGGGCGCTGGTCCTGGGCATGCGACTTGCTGGTCAACTTCCGCACGCACTTCGCCTTGCTGCTGGGTCTGGCGTTGCTCGTGGCGCTGGCGCTGCGTCGCTGGCGAACCGCGGGCGTTGCCTGCGGGTCGCGACGGTGACTGGCCGCCGCGCGCGCGAAGATCGCCTCAGTTGGCGGCCGGCGGAGAATCTCTGCGTTCCGCTGCCAACAGCGCCGCACGGATTTTTTCGATCGGCCCGAACCGCCGATTCAGCGGCTCGTTGACATCCTTCAGGCGATCGAGCCTCGCATACGCTCGTTCGTAGCGATCCAGGCGTTGCCGCGTAACGCCCGCCTCGAGGTAGAGCTGTCCGAGAAATTCGTATATTTCGGCCTGGACCCAATAGCTGATTTCATCCTCGCGGCGGTCCAGCAGGTTTTCGATCCTGCCGATCGGGCGTGATTTGTCGTTGCTGTCCCGGCTCTCGTACCTCGCAAGCTCGAGCGTGACCCTTGCGACCGTGTCGCCCGGCATGCAATTGGCACAATCGTCCACCCGATTCCGGTGATCACCGTAATTCTCCACCAGGAACCTGGCCAGCTCCCGCTTTTGCTCCCTTTCGGCGCCCACATCCATCAGCCACAGGCATTCGACTACCAGGGTTTCATCCTCGTAGTGCTTCGAAATCGCATTGAAACAGCTCTTGTAGAAGATCCTGTTGTTCTTCACGACGTTCTCGTCATTGCCGCAGCACCTGTCGGTCGATTGCCAGAGACTGCTGACTTCCTCGTCGGTTGCGACTTCGGGAGCTTCGATCGAGTCGAACCAGTCGGGTTTGGAAAACGTCTGTTCGAACTTGCTGGGCGGTGGCGCCTCACATCCGCCGATCAGCACGAGCAGCAAGACGGGGAAGGCCGCTTGCATCGGCATGGAGAGCACCTTGCCGACATTTCCGGTCCGCACACATTTCAGCACGTTTGCACCCTGCAGGTAGTTTGCCTTCGAACGCGGCCGATGATATGCCGATGGCGCAAAGCATTACCGTGACCCGGGTCGCAGGGCCATTGGCTCTTGCCGGTCGCGCGTCATGCCGATCGGCTAGCTACTACCATGGCGCGGGCTTGTAGTCCTTCAGGAACTGGCCCCACACATGTACGCCGGTGTTCCGGCCGACGAAGATCGGATCCACGATGCGCGCGGCGCCATCGATGATGTCGAGCGGTGGCGAGAAACCTGCTTCCGCCTTGCGTGCGGCGTGCACGGCGGGGTCCTCGTCCGTGACCCAGCCGGTGTCGACGGCGTTCATGTGGATGCCATCCTTCACGTAGTCGGGTGCGCTGGTGCGCGTCATCATGTTGAGCGCCGCCTTGGCCATGTTGGTGTGCGGGTGCCTGTCGGTCTTGGTGGTGCGGTAGAACTGTCCTTCCATCGCACTGACGTTGACGATGTGCTTGTGCGCGCCCGGCGTGCGCAGCATGAGCGGCTTGAGCCGCGCGTTGAGGATGTACGGCGCGACCGCGTTCACGAGCTGCACTTCGAGCAGTTCCGGCGTTGCGACTTCGTGCAGCCGCAGCCGCCAGCTGTTCATCTCCCGCAAGTCGACCTGCTGGCGATCCTCGTCCAGGCGATTCGCCGGGAACAGGGTCTCGCCGCCGCGATAGTCCTCGTCCAGGTAACGTCGCTGCGAGAGGGCGGCGCTGTGTACCAGGCCTTCGGCTCGCTGGGCCTCCGTGACGGACAAGAGCGCACCGGACGACTGGCGGGTGGATCCTGCGAGCATGCGACACAGCTCGGCGTGATCAGCGAGCACGTCGCGCAGTTCGACCGGCAATCCGTCGAGCGGCCCGGCCTCGCGCGCCAGCAGGTGCTGGAAGAAGCCCGCCGGTCGGCGGACGGTCTGGCAGGCGTTGTTCAGGATGTAATCGAGACGCGGCAGCCTCTCGAGCAGGAACCGGGTGAACAGCTCGACGCTCGGCGTGTGACGCAGGTCGAGCCCGTGGATCTGCAGCCGCTGGCGGAATCCGGGGAAATCCGGCTCCTTCGAATAACGGTCGGCGGCGTCGACCGGAAAGCGCGTCGTCACGATGACATGCGCGCCGGCGCGCAGTAGTTTGAGCGACGCCTGGTAGCCGATCTTGACGCGCGCGCCCGTGACCAGCGCGTAGTGTCCGCCCAGGTCCGCGCCCTGTGCGCGCTTGGCGTAGTTGAAGTCGCCGCACGCTTCGCACATCGAATCGTAGAAGCGGTGCACGGTGGTGAAGGGCTGCTTGCAGACGTAGCAGTCGCGCTCCTGGTTGAGGCGTGGACGATCGCGCTGTTCCGGCTTCGGCGGCTCGAGCCACAGCGGCGTGAAAACCGCCGCCTGGCGCTGCACACGCAATCCCGCCTGTTCGATGGCCTTGCGGTCCTGCTGTCGGGCGGCCTGTCTTTCAGCGCGACGAAAGGCTTTCGCCATCCGGACGAGATCGTGCCGCTCCGGCTTGGCGACGAGTCCGGCCAGCGTCAGCAGCTCGCGCCGCTGCTCGCGGGACAGACGGGTCAGGTGCGCGCGGTCGGCGTCGATCGCGCGCAACACGCGCAGGCAGGCGCTGAGGTCGTCGTCCGGAATATCCATGCCCCGGCATTGTAGAGCGCGGCGGGTCGTCGAACCCGGCGTCGATCCTGGCGGCTACGTGTCGTCCTTCGGAATGAAGGCCGGATTCCAGATGACTTCCCAGAGATGCCCGTCCGGGTCACGGAAATAGCCGGCGTACCCGCCGAAGAACGTCACGTGCGCGGGCTGCACGATGCCTGCGCCGGCGCGCGCCGCCTGGTTCATGACCTGGTCGACTTCCTCGCGGCTCGCCACGTTGTGCCCGATCGTGAACGAAGTGGGACTCACGGGCGCCTTCGGCAAACCCGTGTCGTGCGCGATGTCATCCTGCGCCCAGAGCGCGAGCTTCAGGCCGCCCGCGAGCGTGAAGAACGCCACGGCGCCGTGTTCGAACTCGCGGCCGACGATGCCCTCGGTCGGCAGCCCGAGGCCGTCGCGATAGAACGCGAGCGAGCGCTCGAGATCGCTCACTCCGATGGTCAGGACCGAGATGCGCGCTTTCATGACCGCTCCGTCGCGAAGTCTTCGTGGCGACCCGACTGTAAACCGATGCACGATGGATGGAGTCAGACGACGAGCAGGTGTGATGTTGGTCCGACGTACGTTCGGGGATTTCGTGGCCGCCGTTTGCCTGATTCCCGACGGCGCGAAGGTTACACTCCGCACCCTCGAAGAACGGCCGCAGGGCGACGGTACCGTAGCTGACGCGTCACCGCAGCGGCTTCAACTGCAGGAGGTCCTTTGAAATCCGCGTGCCTGGGCGTCGTCCTTTCGTTGGTTTCCGTTTGTGCTTTCGGCGATCCGAAGATCTTCGATCTGCACGTCCACCTTCACGAGGGGGAAGCCTCGATCCCCAAGTACCAGAAGCAGCTCGAGGAGGCTCACGTCAGCGTGGCGGGTTTCGGCGCCATGTGGTTCGGCGGTGGCCACCAGGCGCCGGCCGGACAGATTGCGAAAACCCGGGCGAACAATGATGCGATCGTCGCCTGGGCGTCGCGGCATCCCGGCATGCTGCCGATCGCCACCGTGCATCCCTACGACGGGCAGGCGGCGATCGACGAGCTGACGCGAGTCGCGAAGCAGGGGGTGAAGGTCCTCAAGCTGCATGCGCACACGCAGCAGTTCGACGTGACGGACCCGCGCGTGCTGGCGCTCGTGAAGCACGCCGGCGAGCTCGGGCTCGTCGTCCTCATGGACAACGCCGGCATCATCGCCGGCGACTGCGAGAACCTCTTCAATCTCGCCGTGCAGAGCCCGGGGACGAAGTTCATCTTCGCCCACATGGGCGGACTGAATTTCCGCTTCTGGAACATCATCGCGCTGGCGCGCACCGCGGAAGGCTTCTTTGGCGACAACATCTATTTCGACATCTCCGGCACGAGCGTGGTCGCGGCCGGGTCGCCGATCCAGGCGGAATTCGTCTGGACGATCCGCAACGTCGGCATCGACCACGTGTTGCTGGGCTCGGACTACCCGCAGATTTCGCTGCCGCAGACGTTGGCGGCCTTCGACCGGCTCGGCCTGACGGACAGCGAGAAGGAGGCTATCCGCTGGGGGAATGCGAGCAGGCTGTTAGGCCTGAAATGACCGGCTGAGGCGTCAACAGGTTCGCGAGTGCGCCTGGCAGCCGGCGCACGGCATCCTCGTCGACCTCACCCATGAGCGCGATCTGCAGCCAGTTGCGCTCCTGCAGATAGCGACTTTGCCAGGCGACCTCGATACCGGACTCGAGCAGGGCGTGTGCGACGTCCGCGGCGCGAACCTCGTCGCCCAGCGGCAGCGTGACGACGCCCGGCGCGGCGTCGGCGTCGCGTGCCAACGGCGCCAGTCCATGGGCACGCAGCGCCGCACGCAGCTCGAAAGTCTGCCGTCGAACGCGCGCGAACTTGTCGGCCCAGCGGGTGGACGTGACGGCGCATTCGAGTGCCGCCAGCAGGTTCGAGGAATGCGTGAACGGCACGCCGTCCGCGGCTTCGTAGGTCGCGAGGTCCAGATAGCGCGGCACGGCCTGCGGCGCGGCGAGCCGTCCGTCGTGAAACACGGCGGCGATACCCGGCATGGCGGCGAGACCCTTGCCGCTGACTGCGGTCGCGAACCGGATGCCATCGAGATTCACCGGCATCAAGCCGACGGCGCTGACCGCATCCAGACACAAATCCGCGCCGGACTGCCTGGCCAGATCCCGTAATCTGGTCAGCGGATTCGCGACGCCAGTCGAGGTTTCCGTCAGGACCGCCCAGATCCAGGCGGGGCGCGCGCGTTGTGCCCGGGCGCAAACCTGGCTCCAGTCGAACGCGTGGCCCCGGGGCTGCCGTTCGACCGCGAACTGCAGCCCCCAGCGGTTTGCGTGATCGATGAGGCGCTCGCCGAACTCGCCGTTCGACAGGATCAATCCGAATTCGCCGAATCCGCGAATCTGCGCGCCGACTGCGTCGTTGGCCAGCGTGCCACTGCCGACCATCAGGGTAACGTGCGCCGCATTCACCAGCGAAGCCAGTGAATCGCGGGTCCGGCGCATCATGGCGAGAAATTCCGGCGTGCGATGCGATACCGGCGGTGCGCAGAAGGCCATGCGGACCTCGTTCCTCACGGACACCGGGCCCGTCAGGAAGCTGGCTGTCATGCGAACCGCTGCTCGAACGCTGCGAGCGTCAGCAACATCGGCTGATACATCGCGCCGGCGGTACCCACCAGTCCTCCGAAGGGCTCGAACCCGAGATGCCGGTACAGCTTCAATTCGCGCACCGTTCCGGAAATTAGCGCGAGATCGCAACCCTGTGCAATGAAGTGTCGCGACAGGAATGTCATGAGCCCGAAAAACACTGCGCTCTTGCGCCATTCGCGACGCACCGCCAACAGGCGCACCTCCACCGCCTTGCGATGTGCCGGCAGCCAGCGGTCGAGATCGGCCAGCTTCAGGTCGAGCGAAAATGGCCGCTGGCATCGGCCACACACCATGCCGACGAGGCCGCCGTCCGCGATGCAGACTGCATAGGTGTTTTCGGCATGGAAGCGGTCGACCAGCCTGCGCTCGGAATTCGGCGGATGCTGCGGAATCTCTTCCGCAAACGTTTCGTAATTGAGGGCATGGATGGCATCGAAATCCGCAGGGATCGCGATCCGGAATGCCACCCTATTCATGCGTCCAGCTTATGACGCCCGGCGCCGGGCGCAAGGCTGGGCCGCTGCGTACCAGGTTCCAATACCGCCGGTGGGTGGGATCCCGCGCAGCCGCCAAAGCGGCGCACCGGCCGTTTCCCGCTTTACTTAGTCTAACAACGTGCACGAGGCCTTCAGTTTCGCCGGCAGAGGCCGATAGCCGTACACCATGATTGCCGCTTTCCGCCTCGGAATCGGCTCTCTTGTGGATCAATGGTTCGGCCGGGGGCGTGTACGGATGAGCACGCGGCGGATCATGGATCGGCAGGGAAGCCGAGCGCAGCCCAGCGACATGGGCACCGTCGAGGTCAGCCCATGGCAGGGCGTGCACGCCAGCGTCGCCATGCGGCGCTTCATGGCCCATTCGCTCGACTCGAGCCTCGGCGACCTGCGGATCGAGGCTACCCCTGCAGAGCTTGCCGCGCTCGAACCCGCGGCGCGCGTGCTCGGTGACCTGGAATTGCACGCGAAGTACCTGCCGCGCCGGCCGTCGCTGCTGCCCCGTCTCATGAGCGCCATCAACAGCGACACCTCGATGCGCGAGATGGCGGCCATCATCGGCGAAGACGGCACGCTGCTCGGCGGCCTGCTCAGGCTCGCCAACAGCTCCTTCTACCGGATGAGCGGCGCCAAGCCGATCGACAGCCTCGAGAAGGCGGTGGCGATGGTCGGTACGGACGGATTGCGCTCACTGCTCGCCACGGCGCTCATGCATCCGGTGATGACCGGCACGCACGGGCCGTTCGCCTCGTTCGCCGAATCGACCTGGGAACACGGCCAGTACGCGGCCGGGTGCGCCGAACTGCATGCGGCGCGCATCGAGCGCGTCGATGCGTTCGGCGCGCGGCTGCTGGTGCTGCTGCTCGGCCTGGCGAGCAACGCGGTGTTCCGCATCGTGCGCGAGCATTGCCTGTCGGACGAGGAGCTCGTGCGCCCGGCCGCCGTCGCCAGACTACTCGACGACTGGGTGCCGGCCATGGCAGCGCGCATCGCCGCGAGCTGGCAGCTCTCGCCGGATCTGCGTGACGCGCTCGACTCGCCCGGAAACCCGGGCCTGGCACGATCGGTGCGCTTCGGGCGCCTGGCCGGGGCGCTGCTGATCCTCGTGAACCACGGGCACATGCGCGAGCTGTCGGCGCGCGCCATCGTGCTGGCCGACGACCGCCGCGCCGAGGTCGACCGCCTGTGGTCGCGGCTCGCGATCGCCTATCTGACGCCGACGCGCTGATTCACTTCAGCCAGCGGTCGAACCACTCGATGTTGCTGCGCACGCGGTGCACCAGGTAGCTGGGCACGTCGAGCTCGTGGTTCTGGCCGGGATAGACGATCAGCCGCGTCGGCACACCGCGCGTCTTCAGCGTCTGGTACATCTGCTGCGCACCCACGCAGGGCACGTTGTCGTCGTCCGCGGCGCATTCGAACAGCGTCGGCGCCGTGATGCGCTCCGGGTGCAGGAACGGATAGGCGAGCTTCTTCCAGGTTTCGAAGTTGTTCCAGGGCGCACCGAGCTCGTAGAGATACTCCCGCACGTACATGTCGACGCCCCAGGTGGCGAGCACGTTCGCGACGCCGGCGCCGGACACCGCCGCGCGGATCCGCGGGTCGCTGGCGATCATGTAGTCGGTCAGGATGCCGCCATAGCTCCAGCCGAACACGCCGATGCGCGCGGGATCGGCGAGCCCGCTGTCGATCGCGTGCGTGATGCCGGCGCTGATGTCCTGCGCGTCGAGCTGGCCCCAGTCGGCGTAGATGGCGCGGGAAAAGTCGAAGCCGCGGCCGGACGAGCCGCGCGGGTTCACGGCAAGCACGGCGTAGCCGGCGGCCGCGTACAGTCTCGCCGGCAGGTCGAACTCGTGGCTGTGCTGGTAGACCGGACCGCCATGCAGATAGGCGAGCAACGGCAGGCGCGCTTTCGAATCCGCCGTGGCGGGCAGCGTGACGTAGCCATGGATTTCGGTGTCGCCGCTCATGAAGGACACGTCCCGCACTTCGCCGAGCGCGCGCCCGGCGATCCACGCGTTGTGATGCGTGAGCTGGCGGTGACCGTCCAGCGCGAACAGCTCGTAGGGCATGCGGACGTCGCCCTCGAGCAGGGCGATCCGCCCGTCGCGACCGACGGCGAAGTCGCTGCCGAAGCGCTTGCCCGAAGTCAGGTACGCGAGCTGCCCGCTCGCCGCGTCGATGCGCGCGAGCCAGGTGTCCCGGTCCTGCTCGATCAACGCCACGATCGAGCCGTCCGGCGCGAACTTCGGATAGTAGAACCAGCGGTCGATGCGCGCCGGCCGCGTGACTTCACCGCTGGCCAGGTCGGCGACGGCGAGCTGCGCGGTCGCGTAGTAGATCCATTTGCTGTCACCGCCTTCGAGCCACAGCAGGCGACGGGAATCCGGGGACCAGGAGGGCCGCGCTTCCCAGTCCGGATCGTCATCGGGTCCATCCGAGGTGCTGATCTTTCTCGGCTCGCCGGAGTCGACGGGCTGCACGTACACGTCATAGTTGGAATCGCGGTCGGTTTCGCCGCGTTCCTTGGCGGTGTAGGCAATGGATCGGCCGTCGGGCGACCAGGCCGGGTGCCAGTGGTCGCGCAGCCCCTGCGTGAATTGCCGCGCATCGCCGCTGCGCAGATCGACGATGAACAGCTGCTGCGTGCGATCGTCGAGGTAGCCTTCGCCGTCCAGCTTGAACAGGAAGCGGTCGATTTCGATCGGTGGCGGCGGATCGGCCTTGCTGCCGACGTGCAGTCCGACGTCGGCGACCACGACCGCATGCCTGCCGTCCGGCGCGAGATCGAAATCGCGGATGCCGCCCGGGACCCCGGTCACGCGCCGCGCGCCGTGGCCGGCGGCGGACACGCGCCACAGCTGCGTTTCCCCGCCCTTGCCGTCGCTGAGATAGAAGATCGACTTGCCGTCGGGCGCAAAGCGCGGCTGCGACTCGCTCGCCTTGGGCGTGCGCGTGAGCTGCCGCGGCTTGCCGCCGGTCCACGGCACGGACCACAGGTCGGCGTTGCTGGCGTCGTCCTTTTCGGAATTGCGCGCAACGACGTACACCACCGACTCGCCCGACGGCGAGAGGTGCGGCTCGGAAACGTCGGCCAGCAGGTAGTAGTCGCCGGTCCCGAATGGTGTGGCGGCGGCGGCGGCAAGCGGCGCGAGCGCGGCCAGTGCTGACCCGGTTGCGCGTCGCACCCGTCTCATTGCGCGCCGCCGAAGTTCATGCGCGCGCCCACGTAGTAGAAGCGACCCATCGCGGAGACGGGGTAGGAAGAGTATTCGAGCGCCGGCTTGGCATCGAACAGGTTGTTGATGCCCGCGTAGACGTTGATGGCTTCGGTGACGTCGTATGCCGCGCTGATCTCGTGCTCCCACTTGGCGCGCACCTTGAAGTAGCGCGGATCGCTGTAGTCCGGATCTCCCGCGAGCGTCTCGCGCGTGAAGCGGTCGGTGCGGCTGAACCAGTTGATGCCGTAGCCAAGCGTCAGCGGCCCGCGCGTCCAGCCCGCATCGAGCGTGGCCGCGAACTTCGGGTTGTATTGTTCGTCGAGGTCGTTGTCGACGTCGGCCCCGGGGCTGGAAACGAACTCCAGCCGGTGCAGATAGCCGCCGACCAGGTGGAACTTGAATTCCCCCGTGTTCTCGGTGGACAGGCGGTAATCGAAGTTCATGTCCAGGCCCGCCGTGCGGAATGCCGCGACATTGTCGGGGCGCACATCGAAACCGACGATGAAGCCGGTCAGCGGGTCGCGCGTGATGCCGGGGCAGAAGGCGTTGTCGAGGGTCGGCTGATCGACACACAGCTCGGCCAGTTCCTCGGCCTCCGGCGTGTTGATGGCGTCCTCGATCTTGATGTCGTACCAGTCGAGCGAAATGCTCAGGCCGCGCACGGACTCGGGCCGCAGCACCACGCCCGCGGTCCAGGTCCTGGCGGTCTCCTCGCTCAACTCGCGGTTGCCGCCGAATGTGCCCTCGGTGAACACCGTGGCCGCCGGCGAATTCGACGGAACGAAGGTCGTCGGATCGATGCCGAGCGCGGTGAGCAGCTCGGCGCAATTGGCTTCGCGCGGGGCCTTGCCGTTGTTCAATTCGTTGATGTCGCAGGGGTCGACGATGAAATTGAAGGCGGTCGTCACCGGCGAGAAGAGCTCGGCGATGTTGGGCGCGCGCACCGCCTGCGCGTACGTGCCACGAAACGTCACGGCGGCGACCGGCGCGTACACCGCGTCCACTTTCCATGAACTGGTCTTGCCGACGGTACTGTAGTCGGAGGCGCGAAACGCGGCGCCGAACGACAGGCGGTTCGCATGGGGAGCGTCGGCGAGCACCGGCAGGTTGATCTCGGCGAACAGCTCCTTCACGTCGAAGCTGCCGCTCGAAGGCGCGATCGCGCCCAGCCACGTCAGTCCATCGACGATTTCCGGTGCCGGATTCGAGTCGCTGGTTTCGCGGCGGTATTCCGCGCCGATCGCGAAGCCGATCGAGCCTCCCGGCAGTTCGAGATGCGAACCGAAGTCGCCGGAGATCGAGCCGGACACCACCTGCTGCGTGACCTTGGTATGGGACACGCTGTCGGTGGTGACGAAGTCCAGCGCGGCCGGATCCCGCACGCCATTGCCGAAGATGTTGAACGGCACGCAGCCGGCGAGCTCCGGCGGCGCGTCGGGATCGAGCGAGGAGCGGCACACCGGCGCGCCGCTGTCCGGGTCGGTCACGACATCGATGGCCGCGAGCCAGTTGTCCTCGACGCGGTTGTTGCGCTCGACGATCCGGCTGCGGGTCTCGCCGTAGACGTACGAAGCTTCGTAGCGCAGGTGCTCCGAGAGGTCGCCGCTCGCGGCGAGCACGCCGCGCAGCGTCTCGCGCAGTGCTTCCTCGGTGTTGATGCCCAGATCGAAGTGGTCGCGGGTCACGAGCACGGCGTCCGGCGTGTCCGGATCCTCGAAGTACTCCGCCGCCGCGCCGGGCACGATGGCATCGCGGATCTCATCGGGCATGAACGGGTTGTCGGGCGTCATGAACAGACCGAAGTCGAACGGCGGTTGCGCCAGCGACAGCGCGCGCGACCGCACGTACTTGGCCTCGGCGGAGAGCGTCAGCTTCTCGTGCACGTCGAAGTGACCGAGCAGGTTGAAGATGTGACGGTCGAGTTCGGGGAACAGGTCGCCCTGGTAGCCATCGACCGGTGTACTGGAGCCGCCCTGCGCGTAGCCGCCGGAATTCTCGAGCACGAAGCCGCGATCGTAGACGTTGCCGTCACCCTGGAAATCGGGCAGGTCGTCGAAATCGACGTCGACCGCCCCATTGGGCGCGCTGTCGGCATAGCGCACGTCGTTGTAGGGGACCAGGTCGGGGACCGTCGGCGAGTCGTCGAGATCGTCCTGGTTCTGCAGCAGGTAGCGGGCCTTCAGTGGCCGCAGGTAGCTGCGATCCTGGTCGTTCACGCGATCGTCGGAACTGTACTCGTACGCGAATGCGAGGTTGCCGCGGCCATCGCCGAAGTTACTGCCGGCGGTCAGCGCCGCGAACAGGTTGTCGCCGTCGCGTTCGTTCGACGTGCCGGTCTGCGCGCGCACCGACAGCCCTTCGAAGTCCTTCCTGAGCCGGAAGTTGACCACGCCCGACACGCCGTCGGCGCCGTAGATGGCGGATGCGCCGCCCGTCAGCACGTCGACGGCTTCCACGAGATCGGTCGGAATCGCGTCGATGTCGACGGCGGCCGAGCCCGCGAGTCCGGAGACATGGCGCCGGCCATCAACCAGCACCAACGTGCGGTCGACGCCCAGGTGCCGCAGGTCGAGCAGGTTGAGGCCCACCTCGCCGAATTCGAAGTTCGAACCGGCCGTCAGGTCGCCGGTCGTCGATCCCAGCAACGCGGGCGTCTGCGTGAGGAAGTCCGCCAGGTTCGTCTTGCCCGATTGCACGATCGCGTCGGCGGAGAACGTGGTCACCGGGTTCGCGAAGGATTTCTCGTCCTGCCGGATGCGGGATCCGGTGATGACTACTTCTTCGAGGGGCGGTTCTGTGCCGTCATCGGGGGGCGGCTGGCCGGACTCCTGGGCGACGGCGCCCGCGGCACAGAACAGGGCAACCACGGGCAACACTCGAGCCTGCTTCGTGAATCGCATGATCCGCTCCCCTGCCGCATCCCGGCGGCGTGTTGTTCATCCGCAGGATGTTGAGAATGGAGCAGGGAGTCAATTCGCGACGCGGCAGGACGACTCAGCGCGGCGCACCAAAGGTCTGCACCCAATAGACCTGGCCGCGCTTCTTGCCCTTGGCGAGGCCCACGCCGATCTCGCGGAACCGGGGTTCCATGATGTTTGCGCAATGACCAGGGCTGTCCAGCCAGCCGGCGACGACTTCTTCGGCGGACTGCGGGCCGAGCGCGATGTTCTCGCCGGTCAGGCGAAACCGGTATCCGGTGCGCAGCACGCGATCCCGCGGCCGGCTGCCGTCACTGCCGCGATGATCGAAGTACTTTCGCCGCAGCATGTCGCGCGCATGCGCGGCGGCCGCATCGTTCAGTTTCCGTGACACGCTCAAAGGTGGTGCGGCGGCGAAGCGCTCGCGGCCGCAACGCCTGGCGTGGCCGCGCGCCGCATTGACGAGCGCGACCACGCGCGCGCGGATCGCGCTTTCGGACTGCCGGCCGACGACCGCTTCCGCCGCGAACGCGCCGGATGCGCCGGCGGCCGCGATCAACGTCGCCAGGAAGAACGCCCGGGATCTCGTGCTCGAACGCTGCGTCGCCGGAATCATGCGGGCAAGTCTCCGCGGCCCGCGCTGAATCTCCGATGAACGCTTGCGCATTTCAACGGAAAAGCGGCGGCACGTCGTGCATCGCGCAGCCCGCCAAGTTCGCCCGGGTCGCGGTGGCTCAAGGAGTTACGGGATTCCCGCATGAACTTTCCGGACGGCGGACCGACCCGGCTAGACTTCGGTCCAACTCCTTCGCGGAATCTTCCGGAGACCCCGCATGAAATCTTTCGTCTTCCTGTTGGCCCTGCTCGCGACCACCGGCATCGGTTCGGCTCGCGACCTGCCCGTCGTCGATGCCAGCGTTCGACCCGGCGACGACTTCTACCAGTACGTCAACGGCGCGTGGCTCGCGGCTACCGAGATCCCCGCGGACCGCAGCTCGATGAGCGACATCGCCAGGCTCGCCGAACAGGCGGCCGCGCGCACGCGCGAGATCATCCAGGAGACGGCCAACGACAAGAATGCCACGGCCGACGCGAAGAAGATCGCCGACTTCTACAACGCCTTCATGGACGAGGCGACCATCGAGAAGCTCGGACTCGAACCGCTTCAGCCGCAACTTCGGAAGATCGCCGCGATCCGCGACCGCAAGTCGCTGGCGCGCGTACTCGGCAGCCAGTTGCGCGCCGACGTGGACGTGCTCAACAACACGCACCTCGACACGGACAAGTTGTTCGGGTTGTGGGTGGCGCAGGACATGGACGATCCCACCCGCTACATGGCCTTCCTGCTGCAGGGCGGTCTCGGCATGCCGGTCCGCGACTATTACCTCTCGGATTCACCCGCGATGACGGCGATCCGCGAGAAATACCCGCCGCACATCGCCAAGGTGCTCTCGCTGGCGGGCATCGCGGACGCGGACGCAAAGGCGGCGCGCATCTTCGACCTGGAGAAGCGCATGGCGCAGGCGCACGCGCCGCGCGTCGACACGTTCGACGTGCAGAAGGCGAACAACCACTGGTCGCGCAAGGATTTCGACACGAAGGCGCCCGGCCTCGACTGGCAGGAGTACTTCGCGGCCGCGGGGCTCGACGGCCAGGAGGAGTTCGTGGTCTGGCAGCCGACGGCGGTCACCGGGCTTGCGGCGCTGGTCGCGAGCCAGCCGCTCGACACCTGGAAGGACTACCTGACGCTGCGCGCCATCGAGCACGCCGCGCCCTATCTACCGGAGGCGTTCGTCGACGAGAACTTCGAGTTCCACGGCCGCACGCTGTCCGGCACGCCGCAGCAGCGCGACCGCTGGAAGCGCGGCATCGCGGTGACCAACCAGGCGCTCGGCGATGCGGTGGGCAGGTTGTACGCGCAGCGGTATTTTTCGCCGTCGGAGAAGGCGCGGGCCGAGGCCATGGTGCGCAATCTCATCGCCGCGTTCTCGCGGCGCATCGATCAGCTCGAGTGGATGGCGCCCGAGACGCGCGCCAAGGCCAAGGAGAAGCTCACCGTGCTGAAGGTCGGCGTGGGCTATCCCGATCACTGGGTCGACTACGCGTCGCTCGACATCCGCCCGGGTGATGCGTTCGGCAATGCCATGCGCGCCGAGGTGTTCGAGCTGAAGCGCAACCTCGCCAAGCTCGGCCACCCCGTGGACCGCTCCGAATGGGTCATGACTCCGCAGACCGTCAACGCCGTGAACCTGCCGGTCATGAACGCGATGAACTTTCCCGCGGCCATCCTGCAGCCGCCGTTCTTCGATCCGCATCGGCCCGCGGTCATGGACTACGGTTCGATGGGCGCCATCATCGGCCACGAAATCAGCCACAGCTTCGATGACCAGGGCGCGCAATTCGATTCGCAGGGCAGGCTGAAGAACTGGTGGAAGCCCGAGGACTTCGCGCATTTCAAGGAAGCCTCCAGCCGGCTCGCCAGGCAGTACGACCAGTACCGGCCGTTTCCGGACGCCGCGCTGAACGGCCAGCAGGTGCTGAGCGAAAGCATCGCCGACCTGGCGGGACTGGCCGCGGCCTACGATGCCTGGAAGCTTTCACTCGGCGGCAAGCCCGCCGCGGTCGTGGACGGCTTCACGGGCGACCAGCAGTTCTTCATGAGCTATGCGCAGGCGTGGCGCACCAAGATGCGCGATAAGTTGTTGCGCCGGCAGATCGTCTCCGACGGTCATGCGCCGGCCCAATACCGCGCGCTCACGGTCCGCAATCTCGACGCGTGGTACCCGGCATTCGGCGTCAAGCAGGGCGACAAGCTGTACCTGTCTCCCGAACAGCGCGTCCGGATCTGGTGACCGGGATCGGCAGCGATCAGATTGAGACCCGCATCTGGCGGGCGGGGCTGACGAACGGTTAGCCTCTCGCGCCATGACAATCCTGGTGTACGTGGTCGGTGCAGTCGTCGCCGTGACGGGCGTCGCCTGGTATCTGCGCGCCACGCGCCAGAAACCCCCGCCGCCCGTCGACCCGATCGCCTCCAGCACGGGCTCGAACCGCACGCTGACCGGAACCACGGCCAGCGGCAATCGCGCGGCGATTCATTGGGATGAAGCCCTGCGGCGCTTCGTCGCGTACGCACTGGACGACGCGCCGCGCGAGGCGCTGAGCCACCCGCCGGACCCGGATCACGCCCCGGTGTTCAAGGCGGTGCAGGAAATCCTCGAGCGCATCGAGGCCAAGCCGGAATACATCCCGCGGCGGCCATCGCTGCTGCCCAAGCTGCTGTCCACGGTGAACGACCCGCAGGCCGCCATGGTCGAGATCTCGCGCATCATCGCGCAGGACCCGGCGCTCACCGGCAACCTGCTGCGCATCGCGAACAGCCCGATGTACCGGATCAGCAGCCTGCCGGTGGAGAGCATCGACCGTGCGGTGACGCTGGTGGGCGTGCAGGGGATCCGCTCGATCATCGCGACGGCGTTGCTGCAACCGGTCATGACTTCCGGTTCGGGCAGTTTCAGCCGCTTCCCGGAGCTCGTCTGGGAGCACACGCTGTATTCGGCGTCGGCGGCCGAGATGTATGCCGTGCAGGTGGAGAAATCCGAACCCTTCGTGGCGCAGCTCGTGGGCTTGCTCTATGGCCTGTCGGCCATCGTGGTGTTCCGCATCGTCCGTGACCAGTTCGCGGCGCATCCGCACCTGGTGCCCAGCCCCGGCAGCATCGCGCGCATGCTGGAAAGCTGGGTGGCGCCCACCGCCGGGCGCATCGCGGCCAGCTGGGAACTGCCCGAGCGCGTGCAGTACGCGCTGGAGAGCCAGACCCTGGCCGCCGAGCTGCAGATGGAGAATTCACTCGGCCGTTCGCTGAAATTCGGCCGCGTAACCGGTTCCGTGATCGTGCTGTCCCGGCTGGGGCGGCTCACCGAGGCGGAAGCCCGGGCGATCGTCTTGGCGGGCGAAGCCCGGCGCCGGGATACCGAGCGCCTGTGGGACCGGTTCCTGGCAGGCTCACTACGGTCCGCATCCGCGGCACCCTCCACCTGAAAGCCGGACCGGTCCGACACCCATCGACCACGCGGCAACTTTTCGCGCTTCAGGGTGGGAGAAAAGCCGCCCTCGTGACACAGAGTATTCGTGGGCCTCGGAACCCTACCGGGGTCCACAGACCAAAGCCGCGGAACAAGACCCCCGTATCCGCGCTTGCAGAGCGCCGCGTGAGCGGCGCTCTTTTTTTGGGTGGGACTGTCGGGATAAGCAGGTAAGCTTTCCGCAGCGCGATGGGGGATCACCAGGTGGCCGAAGACATCCAGGGCGGGTGCATGTGCGGTGCGGTGCGTTATTCCGCGACGACCAACCCGGCGAACAGCATGGTCTGCCACTGCCAGTCATGCCGGCGGTCCGCCGCCTCTCCGGTGGTGGCGTGGGTCACGTTCGCCAAGGCCGAATTCCGCTTCACGCGGGGCACGCCGGTGGCGTTCCAATCCTCGCCCAAGGTCCTGCGCCGCTTCTGCGGCGCCTGCGGTTCGCCGCTGGTGTACGAGCACCAGGACACGCCGGATTTCGTCGACGTGACAACCTGCAGCCTGGATGCGCCCTGGGCCTTCCCGCCGACGCATCATTCATGGCTGAGCGATGACATCGGCTGGGTGAAGTTCGGCGACGGACTGCCCACATTCGAGCGCTCGCGATTTGGCGATCCCTCCTGAGCTCGAGACCGCGCGACTCATCCTGCGGCGACTGGAACCGGACGACGCGCCGTTCATCGTCGCGCTGCTCAACGAGCCGTCATACCTGCAGAACATCGGCGACCGCGGCGTGCGCACCTTCGAGGACGCGCACCGCTACCTGCGCGAGGGGCCGCTGTCGATGTACCAGCGGTTCGGCTTCGGACTCTGGCACGTGTCACGCCGCTCCGATGGCAGCGCCATCGGCATGTGCGGACTGTTGAAGCGCGACCAGCTGCCGGAGGTGGACCTCGGCTATGCGCTGTTTCCCGCGTTCTGGGGACAGGGATACGCCCTGGAAGCCGCCGCCGCGATACTGCGCCACGGCATGCAGAAATTCGGCCTGCGGCGCGTGCTGGCGATGGTGTCGCCGGGAAATGCAGCCTCGATCCGCGTGCTCGAGGCATTGGGCATGCGCTTCGAGCGCCTGTACACCATGAATCCCGGCGAACCCGAGGTGCGGCTGTACGCGCGCGACCTCTGAGCTCAGCGCCGCGTCACGGCGTCGCCGTACACCTTGCCGATCTTCGCGCCGTCCTCGACGTGCAGAACCACCGGGCGGTCGAAGCGCAGCTCGCCGTCGACGACGCAGGTCGAGCAGATGCGCACCTCGAGCGGCTTGTCCTCGCCCCAGGTCCAGCCCGAGTCGTTCTTCTTCTTGACCCTGATGTCGCCACGTACGTGCGCGCCGTCGCTCAACTCGATGTTGCCGTTGCGCGTGATGATGGAGCCGCCGATCTCGGCGCCTTCGAGCGAAATGGCGCCGGACACCGTGGAGACATCGCCGCCGACGCGCGCGCGCTTCTCGAGCGAGATGGCGCCGTTGACCGTGGAGGCTTGCCTGGAGATCGTCGCGCCTTCGCCGACGCGCAGCGAGCCGTTCACGGTGCTCGCCTGCCCGAGCCTGGCTTCGTCTTCGATGACGATACGGCCATTGACGGTCTTGGCTTCCTCGGCCGTCACGCCACGGCCCACGCGCAACGATCCATTCACGGTGCTCAGCGTCTCGTAGGTCTGGCCTTCGGCGGCCTCGACCGAGCCGTTCACCGAGGTGATGTTGCGGCCGTCGTTGCCGGCCGCGGCAGGCGCGGACATCGCGGCGAGACAGGCAAGGCAGGCGAGGGTGGCGGCAAGCAGAAGCGTCTTCATGGCGGCGTCCTGGTCAGGGTGATTCCTGCCGGGTTAGACGGGCGGTGCGCGTGCGGGGTTGCAGCCGGAAAAAAACAGCCCCGCTCTCGCGGGGCTCATTGGTCGCTTGCTTGCTTGTTTGTGGAGGAGTGTTTCCGCTCTTCTTCTTGTTGTCCGAATGTTCTTGTTGTCCGAGTGCGGTCTTTAGCCACGCCGCTTGCCGCAAGAAGGAGCAAGCGACGTGCCAGAGGAATCCCACACGCTGGAGTGTGTCCAATCCGGCAAGGCGGGGCCCGAGCGGCGCAATGTTGGACTTTGGGCAATATGTCACGTCGTCGACGGTGCCCCTGCTGTAAAAGCCTTCGACACTACTGCCCGGACAACGGTGCGACATAAGTCGCGCCGCTCCGATAAATTTGTAGCTAATTCAATCAGTTGTACATGCTCACCATGGTGTAAATGAGCCCGACAGTCGAAAAACTCCGCCGTACTGGCGCGTGGATGGCGCTCGCCATCGTCTTTTGTTGCTGGATGACGCCCGGCGCCCGGGCGGAATCGATTCCAAGACCGGAAGGCATCAAGGAGGACGTCAACTTCTGGGTGCGCGTGTACACCGAGATCACGACCAACGAAGGCTTCCTGCACGATGAGCGCAACCTGTCGGTGGTCTACGAGACGCTGAAGTTCAGCGCCGGCAGCACTCCCCGTCAGAGGCAGCGGCTGGTCGACCAGCATCGCGACCGCTACGTCGACGCGCTGCGGCGCATCGTCGCGGCGCTGGACAGTGCCGCGGAGCGCGAGGCGCTGTCGGATTCGGACAAGCGCATCCTCGCGCTCTGGGGACCCAACCCGAGCGCCATCCTGCTGCGCGAGGCGCAGCAGCGCATCCGCTTCCAGCTCGGACAGGCGGACCGGTTCAGGGAAGGCCTGATGCGCGCTTCGAGCTATCAGACGCACATCGCCGAGACCTTCGCGAACATGGGCCTGCCGCCCGAGCTCGCCGTGCTGCCGCACGTCGAGTCCTCGTTCAACGCCAACGCCTATTCGAAAGTGGGCGCCGCCGGCCTGTGGCAGTTCATGCGTTCGACTGGTCGCCGCTACATGCGCGTCGACGATGCCGTCGACGAGCGCCTGGATCCCTACCGCTCGACCGAAGCCGCCGCACAGCTGCTGGCCTACAACTATCGCGTGCTCGGCAGCTGGCCGCTGGCGCTCACGGCGTACAACCACGGCGCCGCCGGCATGCGCCGCGCCAAGGAGAGCGTCGGCACCGACGACTTCGTGAAGATCAACCGCACGTACAGCAGCCGGACTTTCGGTTTCGCGTCGCGCAATTTCTTCCCGTCGTTCCTCGCGGCGCTGACCATCGACGAGAATCCGGAGAAGTACTTCGGCAAGCTCGATCGCCGCCCGGAGCAGAAATTCCAGGAAATCACCATGCCGGCGTACGTGCGCCTGACGACGCTCGAGCGCACGCTGGGCGTCGATCGCGAGCAGCTGCGCGCGCTCAATCCGGCGTGGCGTGCGACCATCTACAACGGCACGCGCCTGGTACCGCGTGGCTACCGCCTGCGCCTGCCGGTCGAGACCGCCGAGAAGTGGACGGCCGAACTACTGGCCTCGCGGCTGCCCGCGAGCGAGCTGTTCGCGGCACAGATCACGCCGCGCACGCACCGCGTGCATCGCGGCGAGACGCTGGCCAGCATCGCATCGAAGTACGGGCTGACCGCGCAGCGGTTGGCGGAGCTGAACGGCATGTCACTCAGGTCGACGTTGCGCGTGGGCCGGCGGCTGCACCTGCCCGAGCAGCTGCCGCGCCTGGTGAGCGGCGCGGCGCCGGCGCCGACACCGGCAGCCGTGGTCGCGGCCGTGACCTCGCCGGAGAACGCCACAGCGGCGAGCGCCCCGACCGAGGAGTTCTACGTGGTGCGTCGCGGCGATGCGCTGCAGGTGATCGCGCGGCGCGTGGGTGTACCCGAGGCGCAGCTGCTGCGCATGAATGCACTCAAGGATCCGGACCGGCTCTACGAAGGCCAGCGATTGCGCATCGCGGGCGAGCCCGCGCCGGCGGTCGTCGCGGCCACCGAGCCGGAGGAAGAATCCAAGGTGGCCAGCATCGATGCGGCTCGCGGCGAGGCGCAGCGTGAGGGCGCGGTCGTCGAGGTGGTGCGCGAGGAGACCACACGGCCCATCGGCAGTGGCGAACCGCGGCGCGGTCGCTATCGATCGGCGGCAACCGTGGCCATGGAGGCGGCCACGACGCCGGAGGTCGCAAGTTCGGTCGTGAAGGCCGCCGAGGAAGCGCGCGAACCGGTATCCGTGTCGCAGGCCGAAGAGCTGAGCCCGGCACTGGGCCCGGTGTCGGTCACCCAGGCGCTGGCCGATTCCATCGACTACCAGGTGCGCGACGACGGCACCATCCGCGTGGAAGCCACCGAGACGCTGGGACACTACGCCGACTGGCTGCAGATCCCCACCCAGCGGCTGCGCACGCTCAACCACCTGAAGTTCCGCCAGCCGGTGCAGCTCGGCCAGAAGCTCAAGCTCGACTATTCGCGCGTGTCGCGTGAATCGTTCGAGCAGGTGCGTCGCGACTATCACGCCAAGCTGCAGGGCGAATTCTTTGCGCAGCACCGCATCTCGGGCACCGAGGTCTACATCGTGCGGCGCGGTGATTCGCTGTGGACCATGACGCAGCGCTTCGACAACCTGCCGATCTGGCTGCTGCGCCAGTACAACCCGGACACCGATCTTTCGGACCTGCGCGCCGGCACCCAGGTACTGATGCCGCGCGTCGAGGTCCTGAACGGTAGCTAGTCGGCCAGGCGCGCGGCGAATTCCCGCAGGCGCGGATCCTGCCCGACTTGCAGGGAGTACTCGGTGCTCAGCGGTCCGGTACGCGTGGGTTCGGTCACCTGCACCACGAGCGTACGGGCGGCCCCGAGCTTCTCGACCAGCTGCGCGTCGATGCGGTAGTAGAACGTGGCCGCCCAGGACATCGGCACCTTGTACGGCGAGCGCCGCAATCCGGCCGCATCGGCTGCGCGCCCGGGCGCGGGCAGGTCGAGCCGCACGCCATCCACGCTCACGGCCGGCGTGACACTCGCCTCGGGATCTTCGAGCGGAATTGCCAGCCAGAGATACGGTTCGCGCGCCCCCATCTGGTTGGTCTCGAAGGGTGCGAGGAAAGTGAATTTTCCCGGCGCGTCCCTGCGAAGGAAGTCGCGATACAGCTCGAGCGGACGCCCGAGCCTCGTGATGGTCAACCCGGTTTCTTCGTCGAGTTGTTCGACGACCGGTGCGTCATTTGGCAGCGCCGCGCATGCCGCGAGCGCGAGCACGACGAGCGCGAGGCAGGGCAGGCGCACCGCGTTGGGAGCAAAGATCGCCCGGCGGCGGCTTGTCATAATGGTTTGCGATTGACATTCTTGCTGCATTGAACACCTGAAGCTGTGACGCGCTCCGTTCGTGCCGCGTCCACGGAGTTCCTATACTTTATGACATTGGTAAGTGATTGTTTTGTAATCGGATGTCGCTAGCCACAAAATTTCTTGCGCTCAGTGGAGCGGTGCTTGCGGGTCTGTTCGCGGGAACGGCCTCCGGTGACGCGCTTCCTTATCATGCCCGCGCCATGGCGGCGATGGGCGTGGAGCTGCCGACCGCCGATCGCGTGCTGGTCCGCAAGTCCGAGCGCCGACTGTACCTGCTGCGCGGCAACGACGTGCTGCGCGCCTATCGGATCTCGCTCGGCCTCAATCCCGGCGGACCGAAGGAACGCGCCGGCGATTTCCGCACGCCCGAGGGCAGCTATCGCCTGAC
>DASTHJ010000374.1:0-5208 GCA_035718265.1 Steroidobacteraceae bacterium
CCTTGGGGCTCGTCGGCGGCATTTCGAGCGGGACGCCCTCGAGCGTCTCGCAAAGCCAGGCCGTGACCGCCACAGTATGGGGGCATCCGTACGCGCTGAAACGGGCACTTTTCACAAAGGCGCCGTCGATTTCCAGCTCGAACAGCACGCAGGCGCCCTGTTCCTGCTTGCCGGCACGGCCATGGCGAATCCCGGATGGGCCGGCGCCCTGCGCGAAGCGCGGCGGACGCGCCGGTGCCCGGAAGTAGCGCCGGGTCATCTCATTCAGCGTGCGCGCCATGAGGCTCCCCGCCTCGGGTTCGGCGCCGGTGGCGCTGCCCGCGGGCTCGCCGGCCAGGGCGCGCAAGCGCGCCACCTCGTCGCGGATCGCGGTCGCCGCGGCGTCGATCTCCGCGGCGGTCGTGAAGCGGCCCAGCGAGATCCGCAGCGAGCTCTGCGCCAGCTCGGTATCGCGGCCGAGCGCGCGCAACACGTAGCTCGGTTCGCGCGTCGCGGAGCTGCAGGCCGAACCGGTCGACAGCGCGAGTCCCGGAAGTCCGGTGACCAGGCTCTCGCCTTCCACGCCGCGGAACGAGGCGTTCACCAGGCCCGGCACGCCCTGCGCGGAGGAATTGAACTCGACGCCGGGGATGGTCTCGAGCTCGCGGCACAGGCGCCGTGCGAGGTCGCGCACATGCGCGGCATCCTGTGCCAGGCCCTGCGCGACCAGTGACGCGGCCGCCCCGAGCCCGACGACCTGGTGCGTCGGCAGCGTTCCCGAACGCAGGCCGCGCTCGTGCCCGCCGCCGAACAGGATGGGCGCGAGTCGTGACCGTGCACGCTCGCGCACGTACAGCGCGCCGATCCCCTTGGGGCCGTAGAACTTGTGCGCGGTCAGCGACAGCAGGTCCACGCGCAGGTCGCCGACGCGCACGGGTAGTTTGCCCACGGCCTGCGCCGCATCGGTGTGCAGCAGCGCGCCGTGATCCGTGAGCAGCGCGGCGACGGCGGCGATGTCGTTGATCGCGCCGATCTCGTTGTTGACCAGCATCAGCGACACCAGCAGCGTGTCCGCGCGCAGCGCCGTGCGCACGGCTTCCGGCGGCACGCGGCCATGCTCGTCCGGCTCGAGCCAGGTCACGTCGAAGCCGTCCCGCTCGATCTGCCGCAACGGATCCAGCACCGACTTGTGCTCGACGCGCGAACTGATGAAGTGGCCGGGCCCGCCGGCGGCCGTGCCGGGGTTCGCGCGGGCGGCGCGGCGCGCCGCGGCGGCCACACCGAGCAGCGCCAGGTTGTTGGCCTCGGTGGCCCCCGACGTGAAGATCACCTCGGGCGGTGCGGCGCCGATCAGCGCCGCGACTTCGCGACGCGCCTGCTCGACGCGCTCGCCGGCGGCCAGGCCGAGGCCATGCGTGGCCGAGGCCGGGTTCGCCTGCGCGGCCGGCGTCGCCAGCCACTCGCACATCACGGCCGCGACGCGCGGATCGACCGGCGTGCTGGCAGCGTGATCCAGGTAGATAGTCACGCGTCGCCCCCGGGAGGTTCGCCCGCGACGCGGCGCTTCTGCTGCACCGAGGTGAGGATGCCGCGCAGGATGTTGACCTCGTTCTGGTCCATCTCGCAGCGCTGGAACAGCCGGCGGATGCGCGTCATCAGGTGCGTGCCGCCGGTGGTGCGATCCCTGAAATCCACCTCGTCCATGACCTGCTGCAGGTGCACGTAGAAGCGCTCCATCTCGGCGCCGGGCGCCAGCGGCACGGGCGGCTCGGACAACGGCCGCGGGCTCGCCGGCGAGCCCGCGGCGCGGAACAGCTCGTAGCAGGCGAGCTGCACGGCCATCGCGAGATTCAGCGACGGGTAATCCGGGTTGGCCGGAATGCGGATCAGCAGGTGCGCGAGCGCCAGCTCCTCGTTCGTGAGACCGGTGCGCTCGGCGCCGAACAGCACGGCGGCCGGGCCGCGCGCGCTCATCTCGTGGATGCGTGGCGCGGCCTCGTGCAGGTCGAGCGCGCGGAAATTCTGGTCGCGCGGCCGCGAGGTGGTCGCCGCCACGTACCCGCAGTCCGACACCGCCGCGGTGACGCTCTGCACGACCCGCGCGCGCGCCAGCAGGTCGTCGGCGCCCGAGGCGCGCGCCGTCGCCTCGGCGTGCGGAAACGCCCTGGGGCGCACCAGCACCAGCTCCGAGAGCGCCATGTTCTTCATGGCGCGCGCCACCGCCCCGATGTTTCCGGGATGGGAGGGCTCCACGAGCACGATGCGAATGGCGGCGAGCGGCATGGCCTGTATCATAGCGGCCCTTTTTGGCCACCCCCGACGTCCATGCAGCCTCTGCTCAACATCGCGGTCCGCGCCGCGCGCCGCGCCGGCGACATCATCGTGCGCGCCATCCCGCGCCTCGAAGCCGTCGAGATCCACTCCAAGGGTCGCAACGACTACGTCACCGAAGTGGATAGGGCCGCCGAAGCCGACATCATCGAGACCATCCGCCGGCTGCATCCGGATCACGCCTTCCTCGCCGAGGAGAGCGGTCAGTCAGGTCAGGGAGAGGTCGTGTGGATCATCGATCCGCTCGACGGCACGACCAACTTCATGCACGGCTTCCCCACCTTCGCGGTGTCGATCGCCTGCCAGATCCGCGGCCGGCTCGAGCACGCGGTGGTGTTCGACGTGATGCGCCAGGAATTGTTCACCGCCTCGCGCGGTGAAGGCGCGCAGCTCGAGGGCCGCCGCATCCGCGTCAGCAAGCAGGCGACTCTCGAAGGCTCGCTGATCGCGACCGGCTTCCCGTATCGCGCCGACTCACCGTGGCTCGATGAATATCTCGCCATGCTGAAGGCGGTGATGACCAAGGCGGCCGGGCTGCGTCGTCCCGGCTCGGCGGCGCTGGACCTGGCCTACGTGGCGGCTGGCCGCGTCGACGGCTTCTGGGAGCTGGGCCTCAAGCCCTGGGACACGGCCGCCGGCACGCTGCTGATCACCGAGGCCGGCGGGCGCGTTGGCACGCTCACCGGCGACGAATACAAGCAGGGCGGGCACATCATCGGCGGCACGCCCCGGGTGTTCAGCGCGCTGGTGAGCGAGATCGCGCCGCACGTCACCGACGCGATCCGCTAGCCGACCACCCGGGCCGCGCGCCCGGCTCAACTCGTCGTCGAAGTCACGCTGGCCTGAGGATTCGCGAAGTGGCTGCGGCTGCGCGCGTAAGTGAAATACACGAACAGGCCGATCGCCGCCCAGATGAAGAATGCGCTCACGGTGTAGGAACCCAGGCTGACGAACAACAGGATGCAACCGGCCACGGCGAGCGGCCCCACCAGCCACAGCAGCGGCGTCCGGAACGAACGATGCCGGCCGGGATCGGTCTTGCGCAGGATCATGACGCCGATCGCGACCACCAGGAACGCGAACAGCGTGCCGGCATTGGAGACGTCCGCCAGCAGGTCCACCGGGAAGCAGGCCGCGAAGGCGGCGACGAATATGCCCGTGATGATGGTCACGACGTGCGGCGTGAAGAACTTCGGATGCACGCTCGAGAACATCTTCGGCATGAGTCCGTCGCGCGACATGGTGAACAGCACGCGGGTCTGGCCGAACATCATCATCAGGATGACCGACGGCAGCGCGATCACCGCCGAGGCGGCCACCGCATCACCGATCCAGGGATGGCCGAGCTCGCGCATCACGAAGGCCAGGGGCTCCTTGGAGTGCGACAGGTCGCTGCCCGGTTGCGCGCCCACGGCGCCGATCGCCACGTAGGCTACCAGCAGGTAGAACACCGTGCAGATCACCAGCGAGGCGATCAGGCCGATGGGAATGTTCTTCTGCGGGTTGCGGGTTTCCTCCGCAGCGGTCGACACGGCGTCGAAGCCCACGTACGCGAAGAAGATCGATGCGGCCGCACCGAGCACGCCGATACCGCCCAGCGGCTGTCCCCAGCCGTTCGGCATCATCGGGCTGAAATGCACGTGGTTGACGGCGCTCCAGCCGAGCGCCACGAACACCGTGAGTGCGAGGATCTTCACGATGACCAGCACCGCGGTGAACTTGGCGCTGCGCGACGTGCCGATGACCAGCATGAAGGTCACGAACAGCGCGATCAGGAAGGCGAACAGGTTGAAGCCGCCGTGCGCCGTGGTGCCGTCCGGCAGCGTGATCGTGTCGGCGGGCCCGGCCTGCAGCGCGAGCGGCAAGCCCCAGCCGATGGAATTGAGATAGCCGTTGACGTAACCGGACCAGCCCACCGAGACGGCGCCGGCCGCGATCGCGTATTCGAGGATCAGCGCCCAGCCCACGCACCAGGCGACGATCTCGCCGAGCACGGCGTAGGCGTACGTGTACGCCGAGCCTGAGACCGGCACCATCGAGGCGATTTCGGCGTAGATCAGCGCGGTGAGCAGGCAGACCGCGCCGGCGATCACGAAGGAGATCATCATGCCGGGCCCGGCCTTGTTGGCCGCCACGGCGGTGAGCACGAAGATGCCGGTGCCGATGACGGCGCCGATGCCGAGCATCGTCAAATCGAACCAGCCCAATTGGCGTTTGAGACCTTTCTTCTCCGCGAGCGCCAGGATGGCGTCGAGCGGCTTCGTGCGTAAGTTCATCGCATCTCCAGAAGGTTTCGTGATGGCGGGATCATGGGTTAGCTACGTGGAAAACGCCAGCGAGGATGCAGCCTGTGGCGAATCAGCCGCCCTCGTCCTCGCGAGTTCTGTTCCGCCGCGCGTCCAGCAGCCGCCGCAGCCGGATGTTGACCATCTCGACGCCCACCGAGAACGCCATGGCGAAGTACAGGTATCCCTTGGGCACGTCGACGTGGAACGCGTCGGCCACGAGCACCACGCCGACCAGGATCAGGAAGGCGAGCGCGAGGATCTTGATGGTCGGATGCCGGTCGATGAAGGCGCTGATCGTTCCCGACACCCACATCATCACGAGGATGGCCAGCACGATCGCCGCGACCATGATGGGCAGCTGGTCGGGACGCGCGAGGCCCACGGCCGTGAACACCGAGTCGAGCGAGAACACGATGTCGATGACGGCGATCTGCACGACGATCACCACGAAGCTCGCGAACACGCGCGCCCGGCGCTCGTTCTCCGCACCCTCGAGCGTCTCGTGGATCTCGGTCACGCTCTTGGCGAGCAGGAACAGGCCGCCGAGGAACAGGATGATGTCGCGCCCGGAGAAACCCTGGTCGAACATCGGCAGCTTGAACAGCGGCTT
>DASTHJ010000375.1:0-6225 GCA_035718265.1 Steroidobacteraceae bacterium
CTGCGTTTCATGATGGTCTCCGATGACTTCACGCGTTTACAACGGCGCGAAGGATTGCTGTCCGCCGGTGTCGTTGACGACGTATGCGCCCACTTCGAGCGTGGCGCTGGCATTGCGCGCCGAGGCGCCACGGCTGAGCACCGAGTAATGGAACGCCGAGAACTTGCTCGTGAAGCCGCTGACGATGTTGCCTTCGCCGCGGAATTCGACCGTCGTCGAGTACGTGTCGATGGGCTCGTCGTCCGAGTCCACGGGTGAGCCGTCGACGCCCACCGGTTCCTCGGTTTCCACCTTGGCGCCGGTCGCGGCGGCCACGCTGAACATGTCGTCGAGGCCATGTTCGAGTCCGGTTTCCGCGGCGCGGAAGGCGCGCATCCGCAGCTGCTCGCTGACGGCGCTCGCGAGCTCCGCGTTGGAGATGTTCATGCCAACGACGGCGAGCAGCGTGATGATGGCCAACAGGATCAGGCCGATGATCAGGGCGGCGCCGCGCTGGCGTGATGTACGGGTGGTCTTCATGTTCAGCTCGAGCTCGGGAACGCGCGCGAATTGCGCAGGTAGACCGTGCGCGACATCAGTACGCGCCGGTAGCCATCGTTGGGCGTGAATTCGACGTTGCCGTACTTGTACTTGCGCCGGTTGACGAAGCCCGCTTCGGGCTCTTCGGCGCGCACCCGCACCCAGATGCGCACGGCTACGACCTGGGCGCCCGCCTCGACGGCGGCATCCCCGGGCGCCACCCAGTTGGCGACCTGGCCGTTGACGTAGTCGGGCATGCCGTCGCCGGCGACGTCGTCGGGCTCACCGTCACCATTGCGGTCCTCGCCGGGATCGATGCCCAGCTCGATCTGCAGGTCTTCGACGCCGCGCACCACTTCCTGGTCGTCCCACTTGCCCGCACCGCTTTCCTCGGTGATCTGCTTGAGCCTGAGCGAAGGCAGGGCCGGACGGCCGTCCGAGCTCGGCGAGACATAGAAGGTCTTCATGATCAGATCGCGGACTTCGGACATGTCGTCGACGATCGGTCCGGGGGCCACACCGTCCATGAACAACTGCTGTTGCTCGCGGTTGATGCGACTGGTGTACAGCTGGATGCGTCCAGCCTTCGGGTCCACCTTGTCGACGCTGGTGCGCCGCACGGTCAGCGTGTCGGTGCCATCCAGATAGCCACCGCCGCCGGCGTCGCAATCCATGTCCCATTCGCCGTCGCCGGCGGTCACGGTCTGGCTGACGTCGACCACGTAGTTCTTGCCGCAACCATCGAGGACTTCCGGCATGCCCTCGATCGCGTCCTTGACGGTGCGCATGTCGCTCGCGTACGCGGTATTGTCCTCGTCGATCTTCATGCTCACGCCGTCGGGGACGTTCGAAAATCCATAAAGTCCGGCGAGCTGCACCTCCGGCTCGACCACCGAGAACACGAAGCGGGCGGTTTCCTGCAGACGCGCCTGCTGTTCGTTGACGGTGAAGGTGCGGCGCGTCTGCGACTGCATGGTGATGGCGCCGATGATGAGGAAGCCACCGATCGTGAGCGCCACGAGCAGCTCGACGAGACTCAGGCCGCGCTGGTGTTTCAGTGCTTTCATGGTTCTGCTTCCACTGACATCGTGAAGGTTGAATCGATATCCGATCCGGCCTCGCGCCAGGTCACGACGATTTCGTAGCGGTCCGGCGCGGGCGCCGCGTTGTCGACGAAAGTCACCTGCCCGTTGGCGCCCGGAGGCAGCGCCTCCGTGATGGCGTTCTTCCAGACGAACAGATCGTTCTCGGCGATCTCCTTGGGGCTGCACCGGGCGGTGGCGCAATCGTGCGACGTGCCGGTATCGCTGGCCGACGCCTCGTATTCCGCCAGGCCCAGGCGGTTCGCACGGATGCGATCGCCGAGATCGGACGCGAGGTTCAGCGCCTGGACCCGCAGGTTGGCCGAGCGGCCTGCCTGCAGGCTCGACAGGTAGAGGCCCGCGATGCCGAGCATTCCCACGCTGATGATGACGAGCGCCACCAGGGTTTCGACTATCGAAACACCGGACATGCGGCCATGGATGACAGTTCTGTTTTTCATGGGCATGTCACCGGATCATCTTCGCCCGCCCAGGTGTTGAGCTCGTCGTACAGTCGCGTGGTGGCGGGCCGACCCGTCGCGACCACTTCGACTCCGCGCGCATAGGAGAAATCGGTGCCGTCGCTGACCTTGGCGATGCCCCGGTCGTCGCAGAACACCGCGCGGGCATTGGCGGGCTGACCGGCGACCGGAATGCGGAATCCGGAGGCGCCATACCCGATGCACGAGATGTTGTCGGCCGTCTTGATTTCACTGTGCGTGACGAAGCTGGACACCAGTTCCTCGTCGTCGTCGCGCTGGCAGTTGTCGTTCTCGTCCACGAAGGCGATGTAACCTTCGGTCGCGTCGCTGTCGCAGATGGCAAGGTTCGAGTCCGGCGTCTCGGAGGGGCAGAACGAAGTGCGTACCTGGCGGCGCACGGCTTCGTTGCGTGCGGTCATGAGCGTCACCAGCATCTCGTTCGCGGCGCCCGTGAGGCGCCCGTTCTTGCCGAACTCGCGAAAGGCAGGGACGCCGAGGCCGAAGACCACCGCGGCGAGCGCCAGGGTCACCATCAGCTCCATCAATGTGAATCCGCGGCTGCTTCGTTTCATGGCCGCGAATGCTGCCTGCCCGGCGGCAGGGCGTGTGGCTGGACCGACGAGTGGCCTTTCGTGACCGATGAGTGGCCAGAAAACGTGATCCCGGTCACACTCGCGGCATACATAATCGTGGGGTCCTGCAGCGGAGGTCGCGGGCCGCGCCCCGCGTGCCTTGCAAAGCTGTTGCACCGCAACCATATTGCACGCGCGATTCGTGCTGACCAGGGAGTTAGACCATGGGTTGGATACTGCTTGCAGTCGTCGTCATCGCCGTCTGGTTCGTCATCTCGCTGTACAACCGGCTGGTCGGTGCGCGGAACAATTACAAGAACGCGTTTGCGCAGATCGACGTGCAGCTCACGCGACGCTACGACCTGATCCCGAACCTGGTGGAGACGGCCAAGGGCTACATGAAGCACGAGCGCGAGACACTCGAGGCCGTGATCCAGGCCCGCAACAGCGCGCTGAGCGGCCTCAAGGCCGCGGCCGCCAATCCGGGGGATGCGGCCGCGATGAACGCGCTGACCGGCGCCGAGAACCAGTTGGGCGCCACGCTTGGCCGGCTGTTCGCACTGGCCGAGGCCTATCCCGACCTCAAGGCCAACCAGAACATGATGCAGCTCTCCGAGGAATTGACCTCGACCGAGAACAAGGTGGCGTTCGCGCGGCAGGCGTACAACGACGCGGTCATGAGCTACAACAACCAGCGCGAGATGTTCCCGGGCAGCGTGATCGCCGGCATGTTCAATTTCACGCCGGCCCAGTTGCTGGAAATCGCCAAGCCCGAGGCCCGCGAGGCCCCGAAAGTCTCCTTTACCTGACCGGCGGAGACCCGCGGCGTGGACTTCTACGCCCGGCAGGAAGCGGCGCGTCGCACGACGCGCTGGCTGGTGCTGGCATTCCTGGTCTCGGTGGTGCTGGTGGTGCTCGCCGTGGATGCCGTCGTGGTCGCGGTGCTCGGCGCCTCGGATCCGCGCTCCTCACCCATGGCCGCCGTCGTGTTCACGACCATCGTGATGGTGGCCATCATCTGCGGCGCCAGCCTGTTCAAGACGCTGAGCCTGCGCTCGGGCGGCGGCGTGGTGGCGCGCTCGCTCGGCGGTACGCGCGTCGAACGCAGCACGCGTGACCCGGCGCTGCGCCGCCTGCACAACGTGGTGGAGGAAATGGCCATCGCCTCGGGGGTCACCATGCCCGAGGTGTACGTGCTCGAGAACGAGGATGGCATCAACGCCTTCGCCGCCGGCAACTCCCCCGCTGACGCGGCGATCGCGGTGACGCGCGGTGCCGCCACGCTGCTCAAGCGCGACGAGCTGCAGGGCGTGGTGGCGCACGAGTTCAGCCACATCCTCAACGGCGACATGCGGCTCAACCTGCGGCTGTTGGGCCTGACCTTCGGCCTGCTCGCCATCGCGATCGTCGCGCGCATCGTGCTGCACAGTTCGCCACGCGCCGGCGGTCGCGGGCGACGCGACGGCGCCGGCGCGCTGATGATCGCCGCGCTCGCGGCGATGATCCTCGGATACATCGGCGTGTTCTTCGGACGACTGATGCAGGCCGCGGTGGCACGCCATCGCGAACGCCTGGCGGACGCCTCGGCGGTGCAGTTCACGCGCGATCCGGCGGGCCTCACCGGTGCGCTGCTCAAGATCGCCGGCGTGAGCGCCGGTTCGCGGCTGGTGACGCCGGACGCCGAGCAGGTCGCGCACATGTTGTTCGCCTCCGGGCTGCCACGCCTGTTCGCCACCCATCCGCCAATCGAGGAGCGGCTCAAGGCACTGAACCCGTCGTTCCGCGTGAGCGAGCTGCCGGCGCTCGCGGCGGCGGCGGCACGCGATGCGCAGCGCCAGCGGCAGGCGGATTCCGCCACGATGCCTGGCGGGCAAGCCGCACGCGAGCCCGCGGCGGGCATCGCCGGCCCGGTGGCGGCCCTGGCCAGCGAAGCCGCCGTCATCGCGGCGCAGGCCGGCACCATCGCCAATGAACAGGTGCGCTACGCCGAGCAGGTTCGCGCCGGCCTTCCCGAGGAATTGCGGGACTTCGTCGACTCGGCGGACCATGCACGCGCGTTGATGCTCGCGGTGCTCACCAGCAGGACGCCGGACGTGCAGGCCCGGCAACGGCGCATCCTCGAAGCGGCCTACGGCGAGGAGTTCGCCGCGCAGGTGATGGCGCAGCGTGCGCGCGCCGATGCGCTGCCGCCGGCGTTGCGACTGCCCGCCGTGCAGCAGCTCTTCCCGACACTGCGCAGGCTCTCGCTCGCCGATCGCCAGCAGCTGCGTGACGTCGTCGGGCAGATGGCGCTGGCCGACGCACGCATCGACGTCTTCGAGTGCTGCCTGACGCTGCTGCTGGCCTCGAGCCTGTACGACGAGCTCGAGGCCGGGGCGCAACACGGCAGCGCCTCGCTGCTGCAGGAGCAGGAGGCCATCCACGTGCTGTTCTGCGTGCTGGCGGCGCAGGGAGTTGCGGATCGCGACATGGCGGCGCGCGCGCATGAAGCGGGGATCTCCGCGGTGCTGCCACACGATCGCCCGGCCTTCCGCGAGATCGAAAATTGGCCGACGGCGTTGCGCGACGCGCTCGCCCGGCTGGTGCACCTGCGGCCTTTCGCGAAGAAGGTGCTCATCGAAGGCCTGGTGCGCTGCATCGCGCACGACCGGCGGCTGTCGGTGGAGGAAGGCGAGCTGCTGCGCACGGTCTGCGCGGTGTTGCATTGCCCGCTGCCGCCGATCCTCGGCCAGGCAGGCCTCGGCCACACGGCCGAAGGTAGTTAGGCTACCGCCAGGTCGTTCTCGGCCAGGAACCGGCCGATGGCGGCGGAGAACGGCTCGATGTCGACCAGGAAGGCGTCGTGGCCTTCGAGCGAGGCCAGCGGCACGAATTCGGTCGGCGTGCCAGCCGCCGTGAACGCGTCCGCGATCGCGTTCTGCTCCTGGATGGTGAACAGGATGTCCGACTCGACGCCGATGATCAGCGCGCGCTCGGCGGCGGCGCGCTGCAGGGCCGACGCGGGACTGCCGCCGTGCGCGGCGAGGTCGAACCGGTCCATGGCGCGCGACAGGTACAGGTAGCAGTTCGGATCGAACACCGAGACGAACTTGTCCGCCTGGGCATTCAGGTAATCCTGTACCGCGAACTCCGGCGCGAAATGCGCGCGGCCGGGCGACAGCGCCTCGTAGCGGCGGTCGGAGGCCGGCCTGCGCCCGAAGCGATGCTTCCATTCGGCGGCCGAGCGATACGTGATGGTGCCGAGCTTGCGCGCGAGCCGCATGCCCGTGTTCGGACGGACGTCGCCCGCATACTGGCCGTCGCGCCAGTCCGGGTCCGTCAGGATGGCGTCACGCTGCAGCGAGCGCAGCGCGATGGCGAATGGCGATGCCGCGGGGCTGCCCGAGATGCTGATCACGCGGCGCGCGACGCCGGCGAATTGCGTGGCGAACGCCAGCACCACCATGCCGCCGAGCGACGCGCCGACCACGGCCGAAAGCCTTTCGATGCCGAGCGCGCGCACGACTTCGAATCCGCCCCGCGCGATGTCCTCGACCGACAGGTCGGGGAAATCGAGCCGATACGCGAGTC
>DASTHJ010000376.1:0-11972 GCA_035718265.1 Steroidobacteraceae bacterium
GGGTTCGGCGGCGGTGGTGGCGGCAGCTTCGGGGGCGGCGGTGCCTCGGGGCGTTGGTAGCTAGGCCATGATGCGGCTGCTGCGGCACCTGTTCGCGACGCGCGCCGGAACCCGGCGGCGTTTCCCGGCGGAGCTGCTCGAGTCCATCGAGGCCGCGGTCGCGGCGGCCGAGGCGCGCACCCGTGGCGAGATCCGCTTCGCCGTGGAGACTGCCCTGGAACCCGGTGATCTGTGGGCCGGGGTCACGCCGCGGGAGCGGGCGATGCAGGTCTTTGCGCAACTGCAGGTCTGGAACACCGAACTTCGCAACGGCGTGCTCATCTATGTATTGCTGGCCGATCGCGACGTGGAAATCCTCGCCGACCGCGGCGCCGCCGGATGCATCGCCCAGGCCGACTGGGAAGGGGTTTGCCGGATCATGGAGAGCCACTATCGCGCCGGGCGCTTCGCCGAAGGCTCGATAGCCGGTGTCGAAGCGGTCGGTGCCTTGTTAGAGCGGCATTTCCCGGCGCACCCCGTACGCAATAGCGACGAGTTGCCCAACCAGCCGACCCTCCTGTAGCACAATGCCGACAGTCTGAAACGTCCATGCGGTGTCATACTTTGAACATGAAGAAATTCCCTGCGCTGCGCGGGTTCGTGGTGCTCGCCTCGATCGGTGCGCTGCTCACCGGCTGCTCGCTGTTCGGCGATGGCCCGAAGTGGGGCAAACGTGGCGACGAGAAGGAAGTGGCCGCCGCACCAGCGCTGCCCGAGCCTGTGGCCACGCATCGCTTCGAAATCGAGCCGGGCACCGACATCGTCGGGGTCGTGCAGAAGACCCTGGCCAGCAAGGAAGACACGCTCACCGACATCGCGCGCCGCTTCAACGTGGGCTACGAGGAGATCGTGCGCGCCAATCCGGGCGTCGATCCGTGGTTGCCGGGCGAGGGCCGCGAGATCGTCATCCCCTCGCAGTTCGTCCTGCCGAACGCGCCGCGCGAGGGCATCGTGATCAACGCCGCCGCGATGCGGCTCTTCTATTACCCCAAGGTCAAGAAGGGCGAGCCGCAGGTAGTGCACACCTATCCCATCGGCATCGGCAAGGTGGGCTGGAAGACGCCCGAGGGCGTCACGAAAATCGTGCGTCGCCAGAAGGATCCCACCTGGCGTCCCACGCCTTCGATCATCAAGGAGCACCTCGAGGAGCGCGGCGAGAAGCTCGAAAGGGTGATCGGCCCCGGCCCGGACAATCCGCTCGGCCGCTTCGCGTTCTATCTCGGCTGGCCCAGCTACATGATCCATGGCACCAACAAGCCGGCAGGCGTCGGCCTGCGTTCCAGCCACGGATGCATCCGGCTCTATCCGGAAGACATCGCGGTGCTGTTCGAGATGGCGCCGATCGGCACGCCGGTGCGCGTCGTGAACCAGCCGTTCGTGTTCGGCTTCAAGGACGGCGCGCTGCACATCCAGGCCTTCGACGTGCTCGAGGACGATCCGCGCGACTGGAAGAAGGCGCAGGCCAAGCTGCTCAACAAGGCGCTGGCCGACTCGATCCGCAAGGAACTCGCGAAGCGCCAGGAGAAGATCGACTGGGAAGCGGTGGCGCAGCTCTCGCAGGATCCGCGCGGCATTCCGGTGTCCGTCTCCGGCGGTCCCGACAGTCTGGAGAACATCGTGGTCACCGCCACGCTGGTGCAGAACAAGGTGGCACCCGGCGCCACCTGGGACGGAATCTCCGACCTGCCGGTGGACGAGGCCACGTTCCAGGAGCTGGTGTCGGACCGCGAACCATCGGTCGAATCGGCCGCCGCGGCCGCCACGCCCGCCAAGCCCGCGACGAATTGAGCGGCGCGATCCCCACTCCCGCGCACCACCAGACGATCCGCCGGTCATCGTGAAGCCGGAACAGCTGGCTTCCGGCGGGGCGGACTGAGCCATGGTCCTGCCGTTGCACGACGACAACCCGACGACGACACGGCCGTACGTGACCGTCGGGCTGATGATCGCCTGCGTGCTGGTGTACGTATGGCAACACCTGCTGTTGACCCCTCCGGCCGCACTGCAGTTCGTGTACGCGCTCGGCGTGATTCCATCGGTGATCGCCGGCCGTGAAAACCTGCCGGCCGAGCTCGCGCTGGTGCCTGCGCCCGTGACCGTGTTGACCTCGATGTTCCTGCACGGCGGGCTGCTGCACCTGGCGGGCAACCTGCTGTACCTGTGGATCTTCGGTAACAACGTCGAAGAGGCCATGGGTCACGCGCGCTTCCTGCTCTTCTACCTGCTGTGTGGCAGCGCCGCGGTGTTCGCGCAGGTGCTGCCCAATCCGGGCTCCATCGTGCCGATGATCGGCGCCAGCGGTGCGATTTCCGGCGTGCTCGGCGCGTACCTGCTGCTGTATCCGCGCGCCCGCGTGTTGTTAGGGTTGCCGCTCGGTTTCCTGATCGTGCAGCTCGGACGATTCCCGGCCGGATGGGTGCTGCTCGCCTGGTTCGTCATGCAACTGCTGATGGGCGGCATGAGCGCCACGCGCCCACCCTCCAGCCAGGGCGGCATCGCGTTCGCCGCGCACATCGGCGGCTTCATCGCCGGACTCCTGCTCGTCACAGTTTTCAAACGTCGGGGCGTGCCGCTGTGGCGGGCATACTGAGACGCTGCTACATTCCGCCAGCGTCGCACGGGCTTTAGGGTCGCAGAAGCCTGGCGAGCAGGGGAGTTTTTTGGCCGAGCCGTTCGACTCGCAATTCGTCACTGCCGAGCAGCCCGGCTCTATGCGTGTCATCGCACGAGCCGCGACCAGCATCGCCGCCTTCGTCGGGCGCGCACTCAAGGGCCCCGTCAACGAACCCGTGCCGGTTCGCAGCTTCGCCGACTACACGCGCGTGTTCGGCGGGCTCTGGCAGCCTTCGACCCTCAGCTACGCGGTCGAGCAATTCTTCGAGAACGGCGGCCGTTGCGCGGTCATCGTGCGTGTCGTCAACGGCGCACGGCCGCCCACGCTGACGCTGCCCACGGCGCACGACCGGCTGGTGCTGCGCGGGGTCGGCGCGGGGTCGCGCGAATTCCTGCGCGCCTCGGTCGACTACGACGGTATCGAGGGCAAGGACATCGATCGCTTCAACCTGGTGGTGCAGCGCGTGCGAACCGCCGGCTCCGAGCAGATCGAGGACCAGGAAATCTTCCGCCGGCTGTCGATCACGCCCGGCGCGGACCGCTTCGTCGCCGATGCGCTGCTGGAATCGCGGCTGGTGCGCGTGCAGGGCAGCGTGCCCACCGAGCGGCCGACGCGCACGCCGCCGGCAGCCAATGGCGCCGTCATCGGCTACACGCCCTCCAATCCGGACGGCGACGACGGTGGTCCGATCACCGACTACGACCTGATCGGTTCGGCACAGGCGGGCACGGGCATCTTCGCGCTGCAGGCCGCACCCGACATCAACCTGCTGTGCATTCCGCCGCTGACCCGCGAGCACGACATCGGGCTGTCGACGCTGCTGGTCGCGGGCCGTTTCTGTCGCGAACGCCGCGCCATGCTGATCGTCGATCCGCCGTCGAGCTGGGCCTCGAGCGCCGCCGCGCTCGACGGCATGCGGCATTGGCCGTTCCGCAGCGAGGACGCGGCGATGTTCTATCCGCGCATCGTGGCTTTCGACCGGCTGCGCGGCCGATTCGAGCTGTTCGCGCCGTGCGGCGTGGCGGCCGGCATGATCGCGCGCTGTGACGAGAACTGGCCGGTATGGGCGGCCGCCGAAGGCGACGACGCCATCCTGCGCCCCGGCCTGCGCCCGGCATGGACCGTTTCGAACTCCGACCGTGCGCGGCTGATCAACTCGGGCATCAACCTGCTGCAGGCGGTGCGCATCGCGCCCAAGTTCGCGGCCTCGCCGCGCACGCTCGCGAGCGGTGCCGCGGCCGTGAGCGACTGGCGCTATCTGTCGGCGCGGCGGCTGGCGCTGTTCGTGATGACCAGCGTCGAGCGGGGTACGCGCTGGATGCTGTTCGAGCGCAACACCGAAGCCACCTGGAAGCTGGCGCGCGCACAGGTCGAGGCCTTCCTCGATTCGCTGTATGCCGAGGGCGCGTTCTGCGGGCGTACCGGCGAACACAGCTACTTCGTGGTCTGCGATGCGCGCGTCAACAACGAGGAAACCGTGCGGCTCGGCAAGGTCAACCTGGCCTTCGGATTCGCGGCGAGCAAGCCCGGCGAGTACCACGCCTTCCTCGTCACGCACAGTCCCGGCGGATCGCGCACGCGCCCGATCAGCGTGAACCGCTTCGCCAACTATTCGCCCAGCGTCGACCTGGAGATCGAATCCTCGATCCTGCGCGGGCTGGTGCCCCAGCACGCGCCCGAGCCGGAGGGCGACACGGTGCGCATGCCGAAGCCGGCGCTCGGCGAATCGGCGCACCGGGATGCGCCGCGCGGCGATCCCGCCAGCGATCCGCCGGAGCACACGCGCACGCTGGTGCTCGAACGCCCGCTGCCGCTGGAGGCGGAGCAGTAGGCGCACCGGCGGGCGGAGCAGGCGATTCCGCCGCAATCCAGCAAGAAGCGGAATGCTCCGGCGCAACCGGCCGCGTAACTTGCCGCGCATGAACACGCACATTTCTTTCGACATCGGGTCCAGCTCGCTCGGTCGCGTGCTGGTGGCCACCAACCCCAGGGGCATCTGCGCCATCCTGCTCGGAGACTCGGAGCCTGCGGTGACACGCGAGTTGCGGGCACGATTTCCGGGCGCGCAGCTGACGCGCGACCGTCATCGCCTCTCGCGCACCCTGCGGCAGGCGATCGACTGCGCCGACGGCAAGGTTGCGTCGCTCGACTTACCGCTCGACCCCGCAGGTACGGCATTCCAGCAGCGCGTGTGGCGCGCGCTGCGGGAAATTCCCGCCGGCGCCACGGCCAGCTACGCGCAGATCGCGCGCCGCATCGACGCGCCCAGGTCGTTCCGTGCGGTCGCGCAGGCCTGCGGCGCGAATCCCATTGCGCTGGGAATTCCGTGTCATCGCGTGGTGCGCAACGACGGTGGCCTTTCGGGCTATCGCTGGGGCGTCGCGCGCAAGCGCGTGCTGCTGGAGAACGAGCGCAGGCGTGCGCCGTCGCCGGACGGGCGTCGATGAGCGCCGCGCCATCCTTCGACCGGCTCGAACCACCGTCGACCGGGGCGCGCCTGGCGGCGGCGGATTGGCCGCGCCTCGCGGCGGAGCTCGACGAGCGCGGCGCCGCCGTGCTGCCGGCCCTGTTCGCGCACGATACCTGCCGCGCCATCGCCGCCTCGTACGCGGACGATGCCAGGTTCCGCTCGCGCGTCGTGATGGCGAAGCATGGCTTCGGCCGCGGCGAGTACCGCTATTTCGCCCCTCCGCTGCCGTTCGATCTGCCGGCGCTGCGTGCGCGGCTGTACACCGCGCTGGCGCCGCTCGCCAATCGCTGGCACGAGCGCCTGGAACTCGAGGCGCGTTTTCCCGCGACGCACCGCGAGTTCCTCGAACGCTGCCACGCCGCCGGGCAGACGCGCCCGACGCCGCTGCTGCTGCGCTACGTCGCCGGGGACTACAACTGTCTGCATCGCGACCTGTACGGCGAGCATGACTTTCCGGTGCAGATGACGGTATTGCTGTCGGCGCCGGGCGTGGACTTCGAGGGCGGCGAATTCGTGCTCACCGAACAGCGGCCGCGCCTGCAGTCGCGCGTCGAGGTGGTGCCGTTGGGCTTGGGCGACGCGGTGCTGTTCGCCGTGAACCAGCGGCCCGTGAAAGGTACGCGCGGCGATTACCGCGTGCTGCATCGCCATGGGGTGAGCCGCGTGACCCGCGGCGAACGCCACACGCTGGGCGTGATCCTGCACGACGCGACCTGACGCCGCGGCGGGCGTGCCGCGCCTAGGATTCCTTGCGCGGCGAGATGTACATGGTGATCACGGCGCGCACGACTTCCTTGCCGTTCGCATCGGTCACCGTGATGGGCACGCCCACGTTCTCCGCGCCGGCCCACTCGGTCTTGTCGAGGCGCGCGGTGGCCACGACGTCGGTTTCGGCCTTCGCGAGGTATTCGATGGTCATGCCGCGCGGGATCCAGCGCATGCCCACCGGGATCGTGACTTCGGTGCACATGCCCGCGGCCAGCTCGCACAGGTTGCCCATGGCGAGCGCATGCACCGTGCCGATGTGGTTCTCCACCGCGCGGCGCTTGCGCATCGCGACGCGGCACGATTTGGGTTGCAGCTCGAGGAAGCGCGGCCTGATCGTGCCGAAATAGGGCGCGCGCTTCGACACCGTGCGCGCGAACAGCCAGCGTCCGAACGACGACTTCCGCATGCGCTCCCAGGCGCGCAGCGTGGGACCGGCGGCGGTCGTGTCGTTTCTCGCCAGCCAATCGGACTGGGAGCCGGATGGAACTTCGGTTGCGACTCGGGCCATGACGGATGAAACTTATCGCAATCTTGTTCGGGGGTCGAATGAGTGCAGAGTCGAAGACGGCCAGCCAGCGCGCGGCCGCGATTCGCAGGGCCGTGCGCGCCATCAGGCGCGGCAGCTTCGCGAGTTACGGGGAAGTTGCGCGCCGTGCGGGCCTGCCGGGACGCGCGCGCCTGGTCGGGCAGGTGCTGCGCCAGTCCGGCGACGAGCCGCGGCTGCCCTGGCATCGCGTGACCGGCGCGGGCGGCCGCATCGCATTCCCGGCGGGCTCGGCGAACGCGCGCGAGCAACTGGCGCGCCTGGCGCGCGAAGGCCTGCGCGCGCGCGGCAATCGCGTGCTGCCGAAGCGCATTGGCGCCTCGGTCCGCAGCCTGGACGCGCTGCTGTGGAAACTGTGAGGCGCAGGTGAACGAACGTTACGTCGTCTTCTCGCACGGCAGGGATGCCGGGCCGTGGGGCGTGAAGATCACTGCGCTCGCCGGCAACGCGCGCAGCGAAGGCTACGAAGTCGAGTCGGTGGACTATCGCGGCATCGACGATCCGCGCGAACGCGTCAACAAGCTGGTGGCGTTCTGCAAGGACCTGAAGGGCGACCTGGTGCTCTGCGGCTCGAGCCTCGGCGGCTACGTCTCGGTGGCCGCGGCGTCGCTGCTGCATGCGCGCGGCGTGTTCCTGATGGCGCCGGCGCTGATGATGCCCGGCTTGCCGCCGCTGCGGGAAAAGCTGCTGGACTGCCCGACGACCATCGTGCATGGCTGGAAGGACGACGTGGTGCCGGTCGAGCAGAGCATCGAATTCGCGCGCCGCTACGGTTGCGCACTGCACATCCTGAACAGCGACCACCGGCTGCAGGACGAGGTACGCTTCCTGAAGTACCTGTTCGAGTACTTTCTCGTGTCGCTCGACCTGCCCCCCGACGTGTCGTAGCGGCGGCGCACATACAGAAAACGACGCCGCACGGGCGTGGTCCATGAAATGATGAGAGCCGCATGGACGAGCTGTCGCAACTGATCCAGCGTGCGCAGGCGGGCGACGAGGCCGCCCGGGAACGGCTGTTCGCGGTGGCCTACGAGGACCTGCGCGGGCAGGCGCGGGCGCAGCTGCGCGACGGCGGCCGCAACACGCTGCTGAACACCACCGTGCTGCTGCACGAGAGCTTCCTGCGCTTCCAGCGCGCCGGCAAGCTCGCGGGCAGCGAGCGCGGACATTTCTTCGCCTACGCGGCGCGCGTCATGCGCTCGGTGATCGTCGACTTCGCGCGCCAGCGCCAGGCCGAACGGCGGGGCGGTGATGCAGTGCACCTGCCGCTCGACACCAGCCTGGCCGAGAACCTGCGCGCCGGCGAAGACGAGGTCATCCAGATCCACGAGGCCATGGAGGCGCTGCAAGGCGAGGACCCGCGGCTGGTGCAGGTGGTCGAGATGCGTTATTTCGCCGGCATGACCGAGGCGGAGATCGCGGCCGTGCTCGGCGTCACCGATCGCACCGTGCGCCGCGACTGGGAGAAGGCGCGGCTGCTGCTGGCCGCCATGTTGCGTTGAATGTCCGCATTGGACGCGGCAGCGCGTCCGAATCCCCGAGCCCTGTGGGGGAACCGCCATGCCCATCTTCGCCGCCCAATGGAAACGATTGAGTCCGCTGCTCGATGCGGCACTGGACCTGGCGCCGGCCGAGCGCGCCGAGTGGCTCGCCGCGCTGCCCGCCGAGCACGCCGACCTGCGTGAAGCATTGACCGAATTGCTCACCGGGCGCGGTGGCATGGAGACCGACGACTTCCTCAAGCGCCTGCCGGAATTCAGTGCCGTGCCGGTCTCGATCGCACTCGGTCCGGACAGCATCGTCGGCCCTTACCGGCTGCTGCGCGAGCTGGGGAGCGGCGGGACTTCTTCCGTGTGGCTGGCGGAACGTGCCGACGGCAGCATCCAGCGCAAGGTCGCGCTCAAACTACCGCACCTCGGGCTGGTCGACCGCGGCATCCAGCAGCGCATCGCCCGCGAGCGCGAGATCCTCGCCGGCCTCGAGCATCCCAACATCGCGCGTCTCTACGACGCAGGCGTCGACGAGCACGGCAGGCCCTACCTGGCGCTCGAGTACGTGGATGGCGCCACGCCCGACGAATACTGCCGCGCGGAACGGCTTGGCCTGCGCGCCAGGCTGCAGTTGTTCCTGAACATCCTGCGAGCCGTGGCGTTCGCGCATGCCCGGCTGATCGTGCATCGCGACCTGAAGCCCAACAACATCCTGATCGCCGCGGGTGGCGAGGTGCGGCTGCTGGATTTCGGCATCGCGCGCCTGCTGCAGCCGGAAAACCCGGGCGGCGCGCAGCACACCATGGTCGGCGGTGCCGCGCTCACGCCCGCTTACGCCGCGCCCGAGCAGTTCTCCGGCCAGCCCGTCACCGTGGCCACGGACGTGTACTCGCTCGGCGTGATCCTGTTCGAAATGCTCACCGGCGCCAGCCCCTATCGTCCGGCGAGCCAGTCGCTCGGCGCCTACGAGCACGAAGTGATGCACGTCGAGCCACCGCTGCCGAGCCAGGTCGTCAGACCGGCCGAGGCCGGCGCGCTGCGCGGCGATCTGGATGCCATCGTCGCCAAGGCGCTCGAAAAGCGGCCGGGCGATCGCTACGCCTCGGTCGAGGCCTTCGCGGCCGACATCGAGCGGCACCTGGCAGCCGAGCCGATTGCCGCGCGGCCGCGCTCCTGGTCGTACGTGGCGCGCAAGTTCATGCGGCGCAATGCGTTGCCGCTGGCCGCCGGACTCGGCGTGCTGCTGGTGCTCAGCGTGGCGCTGGGCGTCGCCGCCTGGCAATGGCGGGACGCCGAGAGGCAGCGCGCCATGGCGGTCGAGCGGCTCGCGAATTCCGATGCGGCCGCGACGTTCACCGAGACCGTGCTCATGGAGGGGCTGCAACCCGGTGAGTCGATGACCTTCGAGCAGCTCGTGGCGCGCAGCGAGCAGATCGCCCGCCAGACGGGTCGCGATGACCTGCGCACGCGCATCTTCGCCACGGAATTCCTCGGCAACTGGTACCGCGCCAACGGCTTCAACCGCAATGCCGAGGCGCTGCTCACGCACACGATCGATTCGCTGCCGCCGGAATCCACGCAGCTCGGCGCCACGCTGCGCTGCGCGCGCGCCGAGCTCTGGGGCCAGCTCGGCCGGCCGCAGGAAGCGCTCGCGACGCTGGAGCACGAAGTGGCCGCCGACAATCCCGACGATGCGATCGCCTCGCGTTGCCTGATGGCGCGCGCCACGCTGGCGCTCAGCAGCGGTGACGGCGACGGCGCGCTCGAGTATTCGCAGGCCGCGCTGCAGCGCTTCGAGCGCGCGGGCGTCGACAGCATGTATGGGCGTGCCGAGATCCTCAAGCTGATCGGCGCGGCGCACGGCCTGCGCGATGAATTCGCGGCCGCGCACGAGAAGTATCGCGCGGCGCTGCAGCTGCTCGCCGCGGGCGGGCGTGCGCGCGGGCGCGCCGCCGCCAACGTGCACGACGAATGGTCGACCGTGTGGATGAACGAAGGCAATCCACGGCGCGCGCTCGAGGAGACCGACATCGGCTGGGACATCGTCCGCGAGCAGTCCCCGAATGCGCAGATCACCGATCGGCGCATCTATCGACGCGCGCGCATCCTGGCGCAGCTCGGCCGCTTCCGGGAGGCGCAGTCGGAATTCGAGCAGGCCCGCAGGCTGGCCGCGGATCGCGGCAATGTATTGAGCAGCGTCGGCACGCTGATCGGCGAAGCCGAGGTAGCGATCGGCGAGGGCCGGCTAGAGGCAGCTTCCGGGCTGCTCGACAACGCGTTGACCAGCATGCAGGCGGCCAGGCTCCCCGAGACCCACGTGCTGGGAACTCGCTACCTGATCATGCGCGCCGCGCAGTTCGCGGCCGCGAATCGCCCGGCCGAGGCGGGGTCGCTGCTGACGCGCGCCATCGCGAACTACCAGTCGCAGCATTGCTGCCGTGCGCACGTCGCCAACGCGCTGGCCACGCGTGCCGAGCTCGAATTGCGCGCGAACGACATCGACGCGGCGGCGGCCGATGCGACCCAGGCGCGTGACCTGGCCCCGGAGGTCTCGGAGGAATCGTTCTCGCGCTTCTCCGGCCGGGCGTGGTACGTCTCCGGGCTCGTCCATGAACGGCGCCACGACCTGCGCAGCGCACGTGACGCCTTCGCCACCGCGGCCATGCAGTTCGCCGGCGCCGTGGGTGAATCGCATCCGGACACGCTGCGGGCGCGCGCCGCCATGAGCCGGGCGGCGCGGCGGATCGCACGCGTGCGCGCGGGCTGATCGAACGGGAGCATGTCCGGATCTGCCGGCAGCGCGCGTCGGTAATCTCGAGACCCACCCGATCCGCGGATAGGGGCCAGGTTCCGTCAACCCATTCCCTGAGTACGGAGCCTGGCCCCGAAACGTAGAAATGGGGACATTCCCCGTTTCCTAGCAAATGGGGACACACCTCGAGAGGTGCGTCCCCATTTGCTAGGAAACGGGGAATGTCCCCATTAATGCCGCTGGCGGATCGCCTTGGCGGCCATGCGGTCGATCACCGACGGCGCGATCGGCTTCAGCCACTGTCCCAGCCTGCCGCGCGCCGACATCAGCAGCAGCCGCCGGCGTTTCTGCATGGCGCGCACGATGCGCGCGGCGCATTGCTCCGCGGTCATGATCTTCGACTGCACCATCGGCGAGGCGCCGAGCGGCTCGCCGTCCGGCCCGATGGCGCGCCTGTGGATCTCGCTGGCCACGAAGTCCGGCGCGATCACGCTGACGTCGACGCCCGTACCTGCGAGCTCGATGCGCAGCGAATCGAAGAAGCCGATCATCGCGTGCTTGCTGGCGGCATAGCCGGAACGCTCCGGCACTCCGGTCAGCCCCGCGAGGCTCGCGACCGCCACGATCAGGCCGCGTGACCGCTTCAGGTGCGGCAGCGCCAGCTGGGTCAGCCGCACCGGCGCCAGGTAGTTCACTTCCATCAGCCGCTCGAAGATGGAGAAGTCGGCCAGCGCGTCGAAGCGGCTCCACATCGTGATGCCGGCGTTGTGCACCACCACGTCGATGCCACCAAAGCTCTTGAGGGTTTCCGAAACCAGCCATTCGAGGTCCTGCTGGTTGGTCACGTCGGTCGGCACCGCGATCGCGTCACCGCCGCGGCCGCGGCATTCCTGCGCGAGCGATTCGAGCCGGCCGCGGTCTCGCGCGGCCAGCGCCAGCCGCGCGCCCGAAGCCGCGAGCGCCAGCGCGAGCGCGCGGCCGATTCCCTCGGACGCCCCCGTCAGGATGATGCTTCGTCCCTTCATGCCTGAGCCTCCACCCGAGTCCGTTACACTCGCCCCCTAACATCATACGGGGCGTGTCGATGGGGTGGCTGCTGCGTCGGTTCTTCAGGCTCTGGGTGCGTGCGGCCGTGCAGCCGCCGGAGCCGCCGACGGCGCTGCTGACCCCCGCAGTGCCCGTCTGCTACGTGCTGGAGCGCGATTCCATGGCGGACCTCGCCGTGCTCTGCAACGTGGCGGAGAAGCTGCGCCTGACCTGGCCGGAAAAGCGCTCCTCGAACCTGCCGGTCGAGC
>DASTHJ010000377.1:0-3496 GCA_035718265.1 Steroidobacteraceae bacterium
TCAGCACTGGCGAGGACCTGCACTACGACGAGCTGGTGCTCGCCACCGGCGCGTACCCGTTCGTGCCGCCCGTGCCGGGCAAGGACCTCGACAACGTCTTCGTGTACCGGACCATCGAGGACCTGGAAGCCATCACCGAAGCGGGCCGCAATTCCACGCGGGGCGTGGTGATCGGCGGTGGGCTCCTGGGACTCGAGGCCGCCAAGGCGCTCAAGGATCTCGGTCTTGCTACCCACGTGGTCGAGTTCGCGCCGCGGCTCATGGCCGTACAGGTGGACGACGGCGGCGGCGGACTGCTGCGCTCGCGCATCGAGGGCCTCGGCGTCGCCGTGCACACCGGCAAGAACACCACGCGCATCGAGGACGGCGAGGCCGCGCGGCATCGCATGCAATTCGCGGACGGCGGTTCGCTCGAGACCGACGTCATCGTGATCTCCGCAGGCATCCGTCCGCGCGACGAGCTGGCGCGTGACTGCGGACTCGAGGTCGCGGCGCGCGGCGGCATCGTCATCGACGGCGAATGCCGCACCTCGGACGAATCCATCTACGCCATCGGTGAATGCGCGGCATTCGATGGCAGGATCTTCGGCCTGGTCGCGCCGGGCTACCAGATGGCGCGCATCGCCGCGGCGCGTATTCTGGGGGTGCCGAACGAAGTGTTCGCCGGCGCCGACATGAGCACCAAGCTCAAGCTGCTCGGCGTGGAAGTCGGCTCGATCGGCGACGCCCACGGGACCACGCCGGGCGCGCGCGCCTACTCCTTTTTCGACCAGCGCCGCGAGGTCTACAAGAAGCTCGTGGTGGACGCCGACGGCAGGAAGTTGCTCGGCGCCGTGCTGGTCGGCGACACGTCCGACTACTCGCTGTGGCACCAGACCATGGCCAACGGCCTGGCGCTGCCCGAGAACCCCGAAAGCATGCTGTTTCCGGCGGCGGCGGTCGCAGCGGATGCACCCCCGACCAACGCGCTGGCCGCGCTGCCGGAAACCGCGCAGATCTGCTCGTGCAACAACGTCACCAAGGGCGGCCTGTGTGCCGCGATCGAGGGCGGCTGCACGACCGTCGGCGCGCTCAAGACCAGGACCAAGGCGGGCACGACCTGCGGCGGCTGCACGCCGCTGGTCACGCAACTGCTCAACGCCGAGCTCAAGAAACGCGGCGTGCGCGTCAATACGTCGATGTGCGAGCACTTCCCGTACACGCGCACGCAGTTGTTCCACCTGGTGCGTATCGGCCAGCTCAAGACCTTCGAGGACACGCTGGCCAAGCACGGCCGCGGCCTGGGCTGCGACATCTGCAAGCCGGCGGTGGCGTCGATCCTGGCCTCGTGCTGGAACGAGTTCGTGCTGAAGAAGCGTAACGCGGTGCTGCAGGACACGAACGACTACTTCCTCGCCAACATGCAGAAGGACGGCACGTACTCGGTGGTGCCGCGCGTGCCAGGGGGCGAGATCACGCCCGAAGGGCTCATCGCCATCGGCGCGATTGCGAAGAAACATGGTCTTTACACCAAGATCACCGGTGGGCAGCGCATCGACATGTTCGGCGCGCAGGTGCACCAGCTGCCGCAGATCTGGCGCGAGCTGATCGAGGCGGGCTTCGAATCCGGGCACGCCTATGGCAAGGCGCTGCGTACCGTGAAGAGCTGCGTGGGCAGTACCTGGTGCCGCTACGGCGTGCAGGATTCGGTCGGCCTCGCGATCGACCTGGAGAACCGCTACAAGGGCCTGCGCGCGCCGCACAAGATCAAGTTCGCGGTGTCGGGCTGCACGCGCGAGTGCGCCGAGGCACAGGGCAAGGACGTCGGCGTGATCGCCACCGAGAACGGCTGGAACCTCTATGTCTGCGGCAACGGCGGCATGAAGCCGCGGCACGCCGACCTGCTGGCGCGCGATCTCGACACCGCCACGTTGATCAGGTTCATCGACCGCTTCCTGATGTTCTACATCCGCACCGGCGACCGCCTGCAGCGCACCTCGACCTGGCTCGAGAACCTGGAAGGCGGCATCGACTACGTGAAGAAAGTGGTCTGCGAGGACTCGCTCGGCATCGGCGCCGAGCTCGAAGCCGACATGGCGCGCGTCATCGCGAACTACGCCTGCGAGTGGAAGGTGGCGGTCAACGACCCGGCGACGCTCAAGCGCTTCCGCACGTTCGTGAATTCGGACCAGGCGGACCGCAACGTGGTGTTCGTCGAGGAGCGCGGACAGATCCGCCCGGCGACGCCGCAGGAGAAGGCCAAGGAGGTCGCATGACCGGCGAACGCTGGCACGAGGTCTGCGCGCTGGAGGAGCTGGTGGAGGGCGGCGGCGTCGCCGCGCTGGTCGCCGAGCGGCAGATCGCGCTGTTCCTCGTGCACGGGCGCATCTATGCGCTCGACAATTTCGATCCGGCGAGCCGCGCCAACGTGCTGTCGCGTGGCCTGACGGGCAACCTGCAGGGCGAGCGCGTGGTGGCGTCGCCCGTATACAAGCACCACTACGTGCTCGCGAGCGGTCGCTGCATCGAGGATCCGACGTTCAACGTGTCGGCATATCCCACGCGCGTGACCGATGGCCGCGTGCACGTGCAGATGCCGGCGGAGTTCCGGCGTATCCGGCTGGTCGTGGCGGGCAATGGCATGGCCGGCATGCGCACGGTCGAAGAGCTGTTGAAGCTCGGCGTCGCGAACCGCTTCAGCATCACGGTGTTCGGCGCCGAGCCGCGCGGCAACTACAACCGCATCCTGCTCTCGCCGGTGCTGGCGGGCGAGAGCCAGGCGGACGACATCATGCTGCATCGGCCGGCGTGGTACGCGAAGCGCGGCATCACGCTGCACGCCGGCGATCCGATCGTGGCGATCGACCGCAAGCGGCGCCTGGTGACATCCCGCAGCGGCGTCGTGACGCCGTACGACCGGCTGCTGCTCGCGACCGGCTCGGATCCCATCGTGCTGCCACTGCCTGGCAAGGATCTGCCCGGCGTGCTCACGTTCCGCGACCTCGACGACGTGCACCGCATGCTCGAGGCCTCGGGCGAGAACCGGCGCGCCGTGGTGATCGGCGGCGGATTGTTAGGTCTCGAAGCCGCGCATGGGCTGAGCCTGCGCGGCATGAAGGTGACGGTGGTGCACCTGCTGGACACGCTCATGGAGCGCCAGCTGGACGCCGCCGCCGGCGCGCTGCTCAAGGCGGCGCTGGAGAAGCGCGGCATCCAGTTCCGCATGAGCGCGAAGACCGAGCGGATCCTGGGTGAGAGCCGCGTCAGCGGCGTGCGATTCGAAAGCGGCGAGGAGCTGCCGGCGGACCTGGTGGTCATGGCCGTCGGTGTGCGGCCAAACATCGGGCTTGCGAAGCAGGCCCGGCTGGCCTGCGATCGCGGCATCCTGGTCGACGACACGCTGCAGACCTTCGATCCGTCCATCTACGCCGTCGGCGAGTGCGTGCAGCACCGCCGCCAGACCTTCGGCCTGGTGGCGCCGCTGTGGGAGCAGGCGCGCATCTGCGCGCAGCACATC
>DASTHJ010000378.1:0-2960 GCA_035718265.1 Steroidobacteraceae bacterium
AGCAAGCTGCGCGCCGTGATCGGCGCGGCGCGCATCCGGCAGGACGAGGACTGCGTGCGGCTGGATCTCGCCGACTGCCAGGTCGACGCGCGCGACGTGCAACGCGCCATGCAGTCGGGACTGTCGTCGATCCCGCCGCCGCGTGTGCGCGAGCTGCTCGAGACGTTCCACGGCGAGTTCCTCGAAGGGCTGGAGCTCGAGTACTGTGCGGCGTTCACCGCCTGGGTGCTCGCGCAACGCCGCCAGTTTCGCGACTGGCGCATCGCGTTGATCGAGCTGCAGTCGGCCGTGCCGGGCGAGGCGTCGCTCGTGCACATCGAGAAATGGCTGCAGATCGCGCCCTTCGACGTGCGCGCGCACGGCCGGCTGTTCGAGGCGCTCGCCGCGCAGGGCCGGTTGCGGGACGCCGATGAGCACCTGGCGATCAGCACACGACTGTTCACGGCCGAAAGGATGGATTGCTCCGCGCTCAGGCTCGCGTGGCGCAGCGCGCATGCGCGGCGGGAGCCGCACGCGATGCTGCCGGCGCGCGCGGAGGAGCAGGCCCACGATTGCTACCTGCTGGGCCGTCAGAATCTCGCACGCATGATGCACGGCAGGCTCGAGGAGAGCCGCCAGATGTTCCTGCGTGCGGTGCAGCTGCAGCCCGGCTACGCGCCGGCCTGGGCGGGTCTCGCCACGGTGCAGGCCTACATGAACGAGTGGTTCGACGCGGGCAGCACCAACCTGCAACACGCCGCACAGGCGAGCCGGCGCGCGCTCGAGGCCGCCCCCGGGCTGGCCGAGGCGCACGCCGCGCATGCGCTGGTGCTCGCGCAAATGCAGGAACACGACGAGGCCGCGCGCGAATTCGCAGCCGCCATTCGCATCAATCCCTATCTGTTCGAGCCTTACTACTTTTTCGCCCGCACCTCGTTTGCGGCCGGCGACATGCCGCGCGCCGCGGAGATGTTCCGGCTCGCCGGCCAGGTGCGGCCCGAGGATTTCCAGAGCCCGATACTGCAGAGCCTTGCCCTGACGACGCTGGGCCGGCAGGACGCCGCGTGTGAGGCCAACCGCATCGGCATCCACCGCGCGGAGCTGGCGCTGGCCATCAATCCGGGCGACGGCCGCGCGCTGTCGCTCGGCGCCGCCGCGCTGATGGAAAACGAACAGCCGGAGCGCGCGCTCGAATGGTCGCGCAAGGCGCTGGAGCTGTTTCCGCACGACTCGAGCGCGCTGATCAATGCGGCCTGCGTGTATGCCAAGGCGGAAGTGCCGGTCAAGGCGCTGGACCTGCTCGAACGCGTGTTCGCGCTCGGCTTCGGCAAGCGCGACTGGGTCGTGCACGACCCTGACTACGCCATCCTCCGGCCGGAGCCGCGCTTCCAGCAGTGGCTCGGCCGGTTGAAGTAGCCGCTTCGTTTTCTTTCCAACGCCCATTCCCACGCCGCCGCGGCAGCATCGCCGGCATGGGAATGACGAGACGCTCATTGTTGGCGGCCACGCTGGCCGCCAGAGGAAACCGCATGCAACCGCGCGCACCGCGCTTCATCGAAGTCAGCCACGTGATCGAGCCCGGCATGGTGACCTATCCGGGACTGCCGGTGCCCGAGGCGCAAGTCATCGTCGATCACGACAGCTCGCGCGCGAAATACCAGCACAAATCGGAGTTCCTGATCGCCTCGCTGCACCTGTGCGGCAACACGGGCACCTACGTCGACTCGCCCCTGCACCGGCATCGCGGCGCCACGGACCTGGCCGGGCTGCCGCTCGAGCGGGTAGCGCACGTGCCGGTGCGCGTGTTCGACGCGCGCGCCCTGGGGCGGGCCATCGGGCCGGAGCTCTTCGCGGGCGCGGATCTCGAGGGCAAGGCCGTGCTGGTGCGGACCGATTTCAGCCGGCACTGGCGCACCGACCGCTATGGGCACGACAACCCCTTCCTGACGGCCGAAGCCTGTGAGCGACTGGTAAACGCCGGCGTTTCGTTCGTCGGAATCGATTCCCTCAACATCGACGACATTTCCGACCTGGCGCGTCCGGCGCATACCCTGCTGCTCGGCGCGGGGATTCCGGTCTGCGAGCACATGACGAACCTGGCGGCATTACCCGCGGATGCCGGCCGGCTGCATGCCGTGCCGATCGCCTGGAAGGGTGGCGCCACCTTTCCGGTGCGCGCCTACGTGCAACTCGAGGCGTGAAGTCCGGATTTCCGGGTGTACTCGCGGCGCCGGGGGAATTCCGCCGGCGCGCGTTTCGCGGGACACTTGGCGCATGTCCGACCGCAATACCTCGATCGACGTCCTGCGTGGGGCCTTGCTGGTCCTCATGACCATGACGCACCTGCCGACGATATGGTCGGGCTTCTTCGGCGAGCCGCTCGGATTCATCTCGGCGGCCGAAGGCTTCGTGTTCCTCTCGGCGTTCATGGCGGGCAAGATCTTCACGCAGTATCAGGGGCGCGACGGCGTGAGCGCCGCCAGCCGCTGGATGTGGGGGCGGGCGCTGCGAATCTACTCGCTGCACATGCTGTTGCTGCTGCTGGCGTTCACGGTGTTCGCGTGGATCGCGCTGCGCTTCCATCGTCCGGCGGTCACGAACCTGCTCGACTACTACTTCCACTCGCCGCGCAACGCCGTGGTCTCGGGCGCCATGCTGATCTACCAGCCGGCGCTGCTCGACATCCTGCCGATGTACGTGCTGTTCTGCGTGTTGACCCCGGTGCTGATGCGCTGCGCTGCGCGTTGGGGCTGGTCGCGCGTGATCGCGGCCAGCGCGGTCGTCTGGGTCGCGGCGCAGTTCGGCCTGCGCCGCGCGCTGCACGACTTCTTCGCGCGCAACCTCGGCTGGGACATGCCGATGAACGCGATGGGCGCGTTCGACATCCTGGCCTGGCAGTTCCTGTGGGTGCTCGGCCTGTGGTTCGGCGCGCTCGGCTTCGGCAAGACCCAGGCCGTGGTGCTCTCCGGTCGCAAGGTGCT
>DASTHJ010000379.1:0-10559 GCA_035718265.1 Steroidobacteraceae bacterium
CGGCGGGAATTGCGCTTCGAGATGATCCGCTCGGAGGCGGAAGCCTATTCACCGCCGCCCGCGCGCCCGGTGTGCCTGGCGGTCTACAGGCCTTGAGACAGGGCCGTCCACCGGTGGCCGCGCACCTGGCGCGGCCCCGGCAGTGATGGCCCGCGGCTTTCGGTCAGCGCACCCGGCGACGGGTGAAGAGATTGACGATGGCCAGCAGCACCACCGCCCCGAGGAACGAGACCAGCAGGCCCCCCAGGCTGATGTCGCCGGAATTGATGGTACCCGCGCCCACCAGCGGGCTGATCAGCCAGCCGCCGAGCAGTGCGCCGACGATGCCGACGACGATGTTGAGGATGATGCCCTGACTACCGTCAGTGCGCATCACGAGGCTGGCGAGCCAGCCGATGACTCCACCGATGATCAACCACAAGATGATTCCCATGACTACTCCTTCTCCTTCCGATTGGCTTCTCCGATTGGCTCACTCGACTCGTCAGTTCATGCCCGCATGCCGTTCGCGCTGGTAGGCATGCAGCTTGTTGTAGAGCGTCTTCAGACTGCAGCCGAGCACGTCGGCGGCGCGCCGCTTGTCACCCTCGAAATGCTTGAGCGTGGCAAGGATGAAGGTGCGCTCGATCTCGTCGAGCGTCGCCCCGATGGGTATCTGGATCAGGTCGGCGCCGCCGGCTTCGCCCTCGGTCGACTGGCGCAGGGTCGGCATGTCCTGCTCGCTCAGGCTGAGTTCCCCGTCGCAGAGGATGAAGGCGCGTTCCACCGCGTTGCGCAGCTCGCGGACGGTGCCGGGCCAGTTGTGCCGCAGGAAGCGCGCGCGCAGGTCCTCGGACAGGCGCTTGCGCGTGCCGTGACGCAGGTTGAGCTCCGTGAGGAAGAACTCGGCGAGCACCAGCACGTCCTCGCCACGTTCGCGCAACGGCGGCAACTGCACGGTGACGACCGCGAGGCGGTAGTAGATGTCCTCGCGCAGCCGCCCCTCGGCGAACGCCTGCGCCGGTGAGCGGTTGGTCGAGGCCAGCACGCGCACGTCGACTTCCAGGTCGCTGGATCCACCGACGCGACTCAGCCGCTTGGTCTCGAGCACGCGCAGCAGCCGCGATTGCAGGTCGAGCGGCATCTCGGTGATCTCGTCGAGCAGCAGCGTGCCGCCGCTGGCACGCTCGAACACGCCCTCGCGCGTGCGCATCGCACCGGTGAAGCTGCCGCGCTCGTGGCCGAACAGCTCGGCCTCGATCAGTGTCGCCGGGATCGCCGCGCAGTTGATCGCGACGAACGGCTTGTCGGCGCGCGGGCTCATGGCGTGCACCGACTCGGCCACCAGTTCCTTGCCGCAACCGGATTCACCGCAGATCAGCACCGTGGAATCGGTCGGCGCGACCCGCCCGATCAGGTCGCGGACTTTCTGCATCGCGGGCGACGTGCCGATCAGGCGCAAGGCGCAGTCGTCGACCGCACGTGGCGCCGCGTGGGCACGCGGCCCGGACGGCGGGTAGCCCTCGGCCAGCCCCGCGCCGATGTCCGTCGAGTAGAACTCCCCGGCCGGCATTTTCATGGCGTGCCTGATGCGGTGCGTCCGGGAATCGACTCGTCGCCGTTGGACACGATGATCTCGACGCGGCGGTTCATCTGGCGGCTGCCGGCACTGTCGTTGCTCGCCTTGGGATAGCTCTCGCCGTAGCCGAGCGCGCGCACGCGTTCCGCCGCGATGCCGCGCTGGATGATCGCCATCGCGACGGCATCCGCGCGCTTCTGTGACAGCTCCAGGTTGTAGTCCTCGGCTCCCTGGCTGTCCGTGAAGCCCTCGATCTGCACCCTGCGCTCCGGGTTCTCGTTCAGGAACTGCGCCACCTGCTCGATGGGGCGCGCGGCGCCGGGCTTCAGCTCGGCGCGGCCCGAATCGAACAGCACGTCACCGAGCGTCAGCACGATGCCGCGCGAGGTCTGCGAGGCCTGCAGGTCCTCGAGCTGCCTGGCGAGCCGCTGCGACTCGGCCTGCGCCTGCGCCGCCTCCGCCTGCGCGTTCTGCGCCTGGTTGCGCGCCCGCTGCGCCTCGCTTTCGCGCGCCGTGAGCAGTATCTGCTGGCGCTCGCTCTCGCCGGCCTTGATGCGCGCCATCGCCACCTGTTCGCGCGCGCGCTGTTCGGCGATGCGCGCGGTCTGCATGGCGAGGTAGGCGTAGTGCGCCGTGTTCTGGTCGGTCGCGCCCTTCTCCTGGGCCGCGCCTTCGGCATTGGTCAGCAGCTGCCGCGCACGGTTCAGCTCGTTCGCGGAATACCGCGTCACGTCCGGGTCCGACGCGGCGCGCGTGACCGCGTCGCGGGCCTCGGGCAGCAGGCCACCGTCGCGCGGCGCCGTCTGGCAGGCGACGAGCGCCAGCATCGCGATGAGCGACGCGGCCGTGAACGCGGAGATCGTGCGGGTCATGGCTTTGTCCTCAGTTCGGCGGCACGGGCTGGGACGGCGTGGGCGTACCGGCGCCGTCGCGCAGCGCCTCGTTGCGCAGGTCGCGCAGGCTGGCTTCCATCTGCTCGACGAGTTGCTGCTGCTGCTTGGCGCGCGAGGTCGACTCGGCGAGCTGCGCATCGACATCCGCCTGGTCCGCCATGCGCGCGGCGACGTCCGCGTCGTGCTTGTCCGCCGCGGCCTGCGCCGCCGCCAGCTTGTTGCGCGCGGTAGTGAGCTCCACCTGCGCGAACTGCGCGGCCTGCGCCTGTTCGGCGCGCTGCACGGCGGTCTGCGCCACCGCGAGCTTCTCGACGGGCATCGGCGCCGCCGCGCACGCGACGATCGCGAAGGCGATCGCACACCACAGCGCATTGCGAATTCCTGTCACGGTGATCATGTCTACTCCCGTCCATTCATGCCGGTCGGCTCGTCGTCGTCGTCCAGGATCATCTCGGCCTCGTCGAACTCCTCGACGGCCCGCAGGTTGCGTTCCCAGTTGCGCAGCTGGCGATCCGCCTCCAGGCGCCCGAGGCCGTACGACTCCTGGATCCTGCGCACGAGTCGATCGCGGCGCCCGGCAATGCGGTCGAGCTCGTCGTTGGTGAGCCGCCCCCAGCGCTCCTGGATGCGGGCACGCCAATGCGCCCAGTTGCCGGAAATGCGATCCCAATCCATGGCCGCCCCTCTCGTGCCAGTCCTTCGAAAATATTGTGAAATTCGCGCTGCAATGCCGCGAGCGGCATGCACCGGGAATCACGTGGGAGGCGCACGTCGGCGCTGTCATGGTTTGTCCGACAGCGGCGCACGGCCACGCGGCACGCGCGTCGCTGGCCGCGGCGGCCGGCGCGTCGCGCGCTGCGCATGCGCCGACACGCGCGTCGGTGGCGGCCGTCGCCGCCCGTCAGCCTGCCGCCCGACCGCGCGCGCTGTCCCCGAATGGCGACCCGCAAGTGGCTGTTTGTAGTTAGAGTGTCCGCGGCTGTCGCCGCCCGGCGGCGCCCGGCGACGCGGTTGTCGCCGCGCGCAGGCACGTGCCTCCGGGCGGCGGGCGCTGCGCGCCCGCGCATGGCGCTCAAGTGACTGAAGTGCCGTCTGGCACCGCGCGCTGGCACGCAAACTGCTTGATCCACGATGTAGAAACCGAAGGAGATCCGTGATGAACACCCGATTGCTCGCCGCCACCCTGGTCGCGCTGGTTCCGCTGGCCGGCTTCGCCGCCCAGGACGAGAGGACGCCGCCTCCCTCCACCAGCCCCTCCGGCACGAGCGCCTCGTTCGATACGCTCGATGCGAACAAGGACGGCCGCATCTCGATGCCCGAGGCATCGGCCGATCCCAAACTGGTCGAGAGCTTCTCCACCGCCGACAAGAACGGCGATGGCTACCTGGACTCCGAGGAATACAGCAACAGCATGCGTTCCGAACCGCAGCGCTAGGCCGCGGTGGCGTGGACCCCGTGCGGCCCCCTGGCGGGTCGCACGGGGTTTTTTCTCCCCGGGAGACGCTATCATCAGCCCCGCCGGTAGTTTGGAGGGGCGGGATGGAGGAGTCACTGGCGAAGGCGCTGCTCGACATGGAGGCGCGCGACCAGGCGCTGCGCGCCGAGCTCACGGCGGCGGGCGAACTGGACGGCGCCTACCATCCGCGCCTCGAGGAATTGCATCGCGCCCATGCCAGCCGTCTGCGGCAGATCATCGCGGTGTTCGGCTGGCCCGGCGCGGCGCTGGTGGGCGAGGACGGCGCGCGCGCTGCGTGGCGCATCGCGCTGCATTCGGCCGCGGAGCCGACTTTCATGCGCCAGTGCCGCGAGCTCATCGACGCGGCTTCGCAGAGCGGCGACGTGCCACGCTGGCAATACGCGCTGATCGACGACCGCATCCGCGTCTACGAGGGACGTCCGCAGCACTATGGCACGCAGCTGCGCAACGGGCCCGCGGGGCTCGAACCCTATCCGCTCGAGAACGAATCGCGCGTCAACAGCATGCGCATGCAGGCCGGACTGCCGCCGTTCGCGCAAAGCCTGGCGCGGGCCCGCAGCCTGCAGCCGGCGATCTCCGAGGCGCAAGCGGCGGAACGCGAGGCGGCGGACCTGGAATTCCGCCGCACGGCCGGCTGGATCGACTAGCGGCTCACGCCGGCGAGTGTTGCCGGTCTTCGCGGCGCCACAACGCCGAGAGCTGGTCGCTGTCGACGCCGCGCGTCTCGGGCACGTATTTCATGACGATGAATGCCGAGAGGATGGCGAAACTGCCATACAGCCAGAACGGGAAGCCGTAGTTCCAGGCGGCGTTCAGGGTATCGTTGCCGAGCAGCAGCGGGAACGTGGCCGAAACCAGCAGGTTCGCGATCCATTGCGAGGCGACGGCGATCGACATCGCCTGTCCGCGGATCGGTGCGGGGAAGATCTCCGTCATCATGATCCACACGATCGGCCCGAAGGAGATCGCGAACCCCGCCAGGTAGCAGCAGACCGCCGCCAGCCCGAAGGCGCCCGTGTTCTGCGAATGGAACAGCGAGCCCAGCGTGAGCATCGACAAGCCCATGATGAGGCCGCCGAAGATCAGCAGCGGCTTGCGGCCCACCTTGTCGACGATCAGCACCACGCCCATCGTGGACATCAGGTTCACGGTGCAGGCGACGACCGTGCCGAGGAAGGCGCCGTCCATGTGATAGCCCATCCTGGCGAAGATCTCCGGCCCGTAGTACAGCACGGTATTGATGCCCACGAGCTGCTGGAAAACCGACAGCGCGACGCCGACCAGCACCACGCGCCGTCCGAAGGTGAGCAGCGGCGCCGGCTTCTCCTCGGGGGAAGTGGTGGCCAGATCCTCGAGCATGCCCTCGACCTCGGCGGGTTCGGCCGAACGTGACAGGAGCTTGCGCGCCTGCTCGATGCGGCCTTTCTTCACCAGCCAGCTCGGGGATTCGGGCACCGAAAAGCTCAGGTAGAAGAACGCCATCGCCGGGATGGCAAGCGACAGCATCATCCAGCGCCAGCCGGTCTCGAGCACCCACTGCTCGTCGCCCTGCAGCGTGATGCCCCAGTTCACGAAGTAGGCGATGGTCATGCCGCCGGTGATCGCGATCTGCTGGTAGGCGCCGAGCTGGCCGCGCACCGCGCTCGGCGCGAACTCGCCGACGTACATCGGCGCGATCATCGAGGCGACGCCGACGGCGATGCCGCCGATCATGCGGTAGAAATTGAACGCCCAGATGGCCTCGGCGCCGGAGCCGGCCGGCGTGCCAGCGCCGATTTCCGGATACGCCGAGCCGACGGCCGACACCAGGAACATGACCGCGGCGAGGATCATCGAGCGCTTGCGCCCGAGCAGGCTGGCCGTCGGACGCGCGATCAGCGCCCCGATGATGGTGCCGACCAGCGCCGAACACACCGTGAGTCCGAGCAGCGCGTTCGCCGCGGTGTTGCTGAGTTGCCGCGGCGCGATGAAGTTGTGCTCGATGGCGCCGACCACGCCGGCGATCACGGCCGTGGCGTAGCCGAACAACAGCGAGCTCAGCGTCGCGACGAACGTCGTGCCGGTGACGGCCTGGATGTGACTGGTGGAGACCTTGGCGAGTTTCATGCGTCTTCTCAGGCCGCGGCGGAGGCGGAAACGGCATCGGATGCGGGGCCGGCGATCGGCAGCCGGATGTAGAACGTGGTGCCCTTGCCCACTTCGGTCTCGAAATGCAGCGTGCCGCCGTGCTTGTCGACCACCACGGTGCGCGCGATCGCCAGTCCCTGGCCGGTACCCTTGCCGACTTCCTTGGTCGTGAAGAAGGGATCGAAGATGCGCGATCGCACCTCGACCGGGATGCCCTTGCCGGTGTCGGAGATCGCGATCTCGACCTGCTCGCCGAGCACGCGCGTCGCGACGCGGATCTTGCCCTTGCGATCCGTGCCCCTGACCACGTCGCCGATGGCATGCGCCGCGTTGACGATCAGGTTCAGCACCACCTGGTTGATCTCGCCCGCATAGCAGTTGACCGGCGGGATCTGCTCGAAGGCGGTCTCCACCTCGGCCACGTACTTGTACTCGTTGGTGGCGATCACCAGCGTGCTGGCGATCGCCTGGTTGATGTCGACCTGCGCCATCTCCTTGCGGTCCGGGTGCGCGAATTCCTTCATCGAGCGCACGATCGCGGCGACGCGGCCGAGGCCGTCGCGCGCGCGGTCCAGCGCCACCGGTGCGTTCTCGAGGATGTAGTCGAGGTCGGCGTCGTCCTCGGCCTCCTCGGCGGCCTTGGCCGCCGCGCGCACGTCCGCTCCGCTCTCCGTGGCGTTGCGCAGCTCGCGGTACTTGTCGACGATCTGCGCGAGATCGTCCATGGCTTCGCGCACGAAGCTCACGCTGTCGGAGACGAACTGCACGGGCGTGTTGATCTCGTGTGCCACGCCGGCCGCCAGGCGGCCGACGCTCTCGAGCTTCTGCGCCTGGGCCAGCTCGTTCTCCAGGCGGCGCTGGTCGGTGACGTCCAGCATCATGCCGCGCAGCACCTTGTGCTGGCCGGTGCTGTCGCTCTGTTCGCAGCTCGCGACCCAGCGCAGGTCGACGCGTTTCTCGTCCTGCGTGAGCACCGTCGCCTCGATCTCGAAATTGCCGGCCTTGCTGGCGTCGATCTTGCTGCGCACGGCCGCGTTGCGGTCGCGCGGGATCAGCCGGTCGAGGAAGCCGATCTGCTTCCACAGCTCCTCGCTGAACCCGAGGCGCGCCGGTCCCTGCGGCCCGACGTATTCGAAATGCCCATCTTCGACGTCGAGCGCGAACGGAATGGCCTGCGTGCCCTCGACCATCAGGGTCAGGTCGCGCGTGCGCTCGAACACCAGTTTTTCGAGGCGGACCTTTTCCGTGCGTTCCATCTGGCGGCGCTCTTCGAACATGCGCACCACCTCGGACATCATGACGCTGAAGGAGTGGGCCAGCGCCAGCAGGATGGCGAACAGCAACACCACCGCGGTGGTCATGGCCGGGAACTGCGCCGCGCGGAAGCGCGCGGAGGCGATGTGCTCGGTGGACAGCGCGAGGTACAGCCGGCCCCCGGAGCCGTAACCCACCGGGATCTCGCGCAACGTGAGCAGCACGCGGTCGTCCTCGAGCTTGACCTTGTCCTCGCTGCCCAGCCGTTCCGGATAGTTGCCATGTCCGGCGAGCCGGCGGCCGCCGGGGCCGTACACGGCCACGCCATAGACGTTGCGATCGGTGACCAGCGGCTCGATCGCCTGCTCGGCCAGCACCACGTCGTTCATCGCGACCGCGGCATACAGCTGCTGCGTCAGGTTCGAGGCGTACATCGTGGCCTTGGCGCGCGCGCTGTTCTCGAGCGAGGTGCTGTCGAAACTGACATAGCCGATCACGCCCGCGATGGAGCTGAGGACCAGCACCAGGGCCAGGCTGGCCATGAGCTGGGCCTGCAGCGGCAGATCGGTGGTGGCCGGTTCCGGCGCACCGCCCTCCACGTCATACCTGCCCGGTTCATTGCGCGCGTCGATCATGATGGCTCCGTCAATGGGCCGACGGGCAGCTTGTTTGCCCGCGGACCCTGGCGGTTTATCGGAACGAAAACGCCTTCACTTGAACGTACGGACTGCGGATCGCCCTAAGGCGGGGCTCCGGCAGGCGGCAGGAAATTGCCATCAGCGGCGCCTGTGAACGGCGTCTCATGGCGGCGCGCGATGACACGCCGACACCCCCCTCTCCCGGGGGCGCGCCCGTCAGGCGGCAGCCGCCGCGATCAGAGCTTGCGCAGCCAGATGTTGCGGAACCGGACCAGGTGTCCGTGATCCTGCAGGCGCAGAGGCATGTCGCCGTGCGGTCGATAGCTAGGTGCACCGATGTAGGTGGTGCCGCCCTTCAGCTTTACGTCGTTCTGCACCAGCACGCCGTTGAGCAGCACGGTGAACTTCGCCGGCGACAGCAGCGCGCCGTCGGCCGCGAAGCGCGGCGCCGTGAAGATGATGTCGTAGGTCTGCCAGTGCTCGGCCGGCCAGGCGGCGTTCACCAGCGGCGCGAACTGCTTGTAGATGGCTCCCACCATGCCGTTCACGTAGGTCGGGTTCTCGAAGTTGTCGAGCACCTGGGCTTCGTACACGTCCTGCAGGAAGATGCCGCTGTTGCCGCGATCCTGGTTGACCTTGTCGGGCGGCAGGCTCGGGTCCCACCACTCGACGTGCAGCTGCACGTCGCCGAATTTCTCGCGTGTCTGGATGTCCCCGGTACCCGGGGCGACCACCAGCTGGCCGTCGACGATGTTCCAGCGCGCCGGCCCGTCGCCGTTGGCACTCTTCCACGCATCGAGATTGCTGCCGTCGAACAGCACGATGGCGTCGGACGGCGGCGCACCCGGGGTCGCGCCGGGCGTCACCTTCGGCGGTACCGGGTACCACACTTCCGTGGCGCGCGGTTCGGGCGGCATGTCGTCGGCGTCGGTCAGCGGCCGCATGCGGATGTTGCGATAGAAGATCTCCGCGCTCTCGGCCTGCAGCGCGATCCGTCCATGGTCCACCTTGACCCAGGAATTCGACGCCGCGTCCCAGCCCCTGATGTCGTACACGCGCATGTTGGTCACGCCGTTGACGATGTGCGTGGCGCGGTCGCCGCGCACGATGACCTGCAGGGTGTTCCAGCCGGGATATTCGTTCACGCGGCCGTGACGCGTGCGCTCGAACTTGCCGTCGTGGCCCACCGTGCGCGGCACGCCGCCGTCTTCCGGCAAGGAATAGCGGCCGGTCTTCGGATCGACGAAGCTGGCGAGCTGCGAAGAGATGGCCCAGGAATCGCCGGTGTCGCCCTCCTGGATCTGCGCCTCGGCGCCGGCGGGCCAGTCGCCGGGACGCTCGCGATGCACGTGGTAGATGAGCCCCGCGTCACGCACCTGCTGGTTGCGCGGCGCGAATTTCTTCTCGCCCCACCTGTATTCCAGGCTGAGCACGTAGTCGCGGTATTCGGCGTTGGTCTCGAGATAGGCGTTCGGCTGCTCGCTGCCGGCGGGCTGCGTGGGATACGCGTGGATCGTGCCGTGCTCGACGGCGAACAGGCTGGAGGGCGGCGGCGCGTCGGCGGCGGTCTGCGATGCAAGACGCGCCGTCCAGCCGTGGAGATTGCGGCCGTTGAACAACGGCTTCCACGCCGCGTCGGCAGCCGATGCGCTGCAGACGAAGGACGCGCAGGCCAGGCCCACTAACAACGATGCACGCGACATGGAGACCCCCGTGAAGAGGGCCGCATGATGCGTGCTCGGGCCATGGCGTGCAAGATCGCGCGCCCGCGATGACCGGCGCCGCGCGGCCGGATTGCCGGTCCGCGCGGTCCGGGTTCAGGTCATTGCTGGGGAGTTTCGCTGGGAGTTTCACCCTGATTGGCGCTGTTCACCTCGCTGCGCTCGATGTAGCCGTCGCCATTGCGGTCGTACCGCGAGAATTGCGCGCTCACGTTTTCGTTCGCCGCAGCCTCGGCCTTGGAAATGCGCCCGTCACTGTTCGTGTCGAGAGACTCGAAAGTCGCGCCCTGCTGGGAGCCCTGCGATGGGGTGGATTGCGACGGCGGTGTCTGCGGGGTCGAACCCTGCTCCGGCGTCGAACTCTGTGCGAACGCTCCGGCGAACGGGAACAGGGCCGCCACGGCCGTCGCGGTCAACAAGCGGGTTGCTTTCATGATGTGTCCTTTGTGCGATTGGGTCCCCGTAACAGAGGCAAACGCCGTGCCAGCGCGAATCCGCGGCGCACACCGCGCCGCGCGGCCGTACGGGGCCGGGCGCGCCGGCGCGATGAAAGAACTGCAAATGGCGTGTGAATATTGCGAGTGCCGCGCCGCCGGCGCGTAAGTCTAACTACCAGACTGCGGCGCACGTCGGCGCGCGGCGACAGGACGCCGCCGCCCATGTCGCCGTTCGCATACAGCGACTGCGCCGCGGCCGGCGACTAACTACTGGGAACGGCGGGGATCGCGGGCAAGGGCATGGCCGGCGACGACGGATGGATGGTGGGTTGGGTGGGGATCGAACCCACGACCACCGCCTTAAAAGGGCGCTGCTCTACCGCTGAGCTACCAACCCGGGTTGTCAGAGGGCGCGCAGTCTACACGATCTGTCCGCCCGCTTGACCGCCCGACG
>DASTHJ010000380.1:0-10177 GCA_035718265.1 Steroidobacteraceae bacterium
ACTGCGCTGCCAGGTACTCGGCGAGCTCCGGTACCCGGTCGTTGCCGAGCTGCGTGGGTATGGAGACGGCCTTCTCGAGCATGGCGCGCGCGCTGCGATCCACGGGACGCTGACCCGGCGCGTCGGCCGCGCCGGCAATCGAAAACGGGATGCAAAGACTGGCGAGCGCGGCGATGGATCTTCTTCTCATGATGCCCCCCGGACTGGGGACGATCTTACGCCGTCGCCGGCCGGCCAGCCGCACGGACAGAGGGCGGCAGCCGCACCGCTCCTTGATGCGACCACCGCCGTGCCGGCACTTCACTTGCCGCGGGGAACTTAACAGCCGGCGGCCAGGAGCCGATCGGGAAAATCGCAAAACTGCCGCGCGACCGCGCTGTCGTCAGGCGGTGACAGCGGTGCGCCGTGCCGTGCGCGCGGCCAGCTTCAGGTCGGCGACCAGCGTCTTGCGGCCCTGCGCGCGCGCCGCCTCGTCCGGCGCGCGCAGGATGGCCGAGGGATGCAATGTCGCGACCACGCGGCCGATGCGGTGCGTGAGCACCCGGCCACGCTCGCGCGTGATGCGGAAGCTGGCGCCGAACAACGCCTGTGCGGCGGTGGCGCCGAGCAGCACCACCACCTGCGGCTTCACGACCTCGAGCTCGGCTTCCAGCCATGGCAGGCACGCCTTGATGGCGCCCGCGGGCGGTCGCTTGTGCAGCCGGAACTTGCCGCGCCGCTCGAAATTGAAATGCTTCACGGCATTGGTCACGTAGACCTGCCGGCGTTCGATGCCGGCGCTGGCGAGCGCTTCGTCCAGCAATCGCCCCGCGGGACCGACGAATGGTTTTCCCTCGAGGTCTTCCCGATCGCCGGGCTGTTCGCCGACCATCAGCAGCGTGGCGCGCGTCGAGCCCGCGCCGAACACCGTCTGCGTGGCGTTGATGTACAGCGGGCAGCCGCGGCAATGCGCGGCCGCCGCGCGCAGCGCCGGCAGCGTGAGCCTGTCCGGAAAGAACGATTCGGTGGGCGGGAACCGCATGCACGACGATGGTCGCCGCGCATGCGGGATTTCACTGTCGGCAAACGCGACGACCGGCCACGACGACCGGTTTCCTGGAGCGTAAGAACCGGCGATCGGCTAGCTGATCGCGCAGCGCGCCACCAGGCTGCTCGAGCGCGGCGTGCGCGTCAGTTTCACGTCGCTGCTGGTGACGCGGTAGTAGTTCGAACCCACGCGGTAGCTGCTCTGGCACGGCTTGCCGATGGCGATCGTGCCCACCTGGCGGCCGAGCGTGCGCGAGCCATACCTGCTGACCACGTCATAGACGGTGGTGCTGGTGGTCTTGAGCGTCGGGGTGGTCGTGCCGCCGGAAATCGTGACCTTGACCGTCCTCGTGGCGTAGGAGCCGGGCACAGCCTTCTGCGCCATGTTGCTGTTGCCGGACTGGGTGCCACTCTTGTTCAGGGCACGCACGGCGAAGTACCACGTGCCGGCGCTGAGCCCGGAAATGAGCGTGGTCGTGGCCTTCGGGTCGTTGACGGTCTTCGAATGCGTCAGCGCCGTCGGCGCCACGCCATAGACGATCTTGAATCCGGCCAGATCGGTCAGCGCGCTGCCGTTGGTATTGCGCGTCGGCGCCGTCCAGCGAAGGTTCGTCGTGCCGTTGCGCCAGGTGCAGGTCATCGAATAGGAGGTGGTCTTGGTGATCGCCGGCGCGGTCTCGGTGCCGGAGCCGAACTTCTTGCCGCTCCAGCCGCCGCTCGCCGAGCAGCTCGAGGCGACCGGCGTCGTCGACCAGGTCAGCACCGGCGTGGTGCTGCCGGTCGCGGCGGTCTTGTTCACGGTGAGAGTCAGCGTGCCCGGGTCCTGCGCCTGCGCCAGCGAGACCAGCAGCATCAGCGGCAGCGCCCAAAGGGTCTGGGAGAGTTTCTGCATTTTCCATTCCATTGGGCGCGTCGGCCCTCACGAGATACGGGATTTCCGCGAGTATCGGGATGCGCGCCCTGCGCGAAACGTACGTCGTGAAAACTGCGTGGCACGCGACCTGTCGCCAAAAGAAGAATGTTCCGGCGGGTCTGCGGGTCGCGGGATGGTGCCGGCACTTTTCGGCGATGGCGCGGCGATCCAGCGTGAATATTTCGCCGTCGTCGTAAGAATTTCCCCGGGGCCGGGCAAAAATCTCCAGGTTGCGCGGTCGCGAGCCGCTGTTGGCAAACGGCGACGTGGGCAGTCTAACTACAGGGCGCGGCGCCGGAATCCATGCCGCGGAGCGCGGCGGCGCCGCGACTCACCGGGCGGCGCGCGCCCCGACGTTCAGCAGGCTGGCGATGCCGGCGATGAGCTCGCGCGGCTCGACCGGCTTGGCGACGTGCATCTGGTACCCGGCCAGCAGCGCGCGCTGGCGGTCGTCGGCGCGCGCGTAGGCGGTCAGCGCGATGGCGGGAATGTTGCGTGACTCGTTGGCGTGCATCGCGCGGATCCTGCGGATCAGCTCGTAACCGTCGACCTCCGGCATGCCGATGTCGCTGATCAGGATGTTGACGTCGCCAGCGGCCACGAGAGTCAGCGCTTCGGCGGCGGTCGCGGCCACGTGGCACTGGCCGCCGTGTTCCTCGATCAGCCGGCAGATCAGGATGCGCGCGTCGGCCTCGTCGTCGACCACCACGGCGCGCACCGCGGCGAGACTCGGCAGCTCGATGCTGGCCACGTCGACGTCGCTGAACGAGGGCCGATCCTCGCGCGGCGCCTCCTCGCTGTGCAGCACCGAGATCGGCAGTGCGACGATGAACGTGGTTCCCTGGCCTTCGCCGGGACTCTTGACCCGCACCGAACCGCCGTGCAGCTCGACCAGGTGCTTCACGATCGAGAGCCCGAGCCCGAGCCCGCCGTGCCGGCGCGTGGTCGAGGAGTCCGCCTGGCGGAAGCGGTCGAACACGAATGCCAGGAATTCCGGCCGGACGCCGATGCCGGAATCCTCGACCGAGACTTCGACGTGCGAATTCACGCGCTCGAGCACCACGTCGATGCGGCCGCCTGGCGGCGTGAACTTGACGGCGTTGGTCAGCAGGTTCCAGACCACCTGCTGCAGGCGTCCGGGGTCGCCGCGTATGCGGCCGGCGCGCGCATCCAGCGTCACGCGCAGGCGCAGCTTGCGCGCCTCGATCGAAGGCCGCACCGAATCGATCGCCGCATTGATGACCTCGCCCAGATCGATGGGCTGGATGTCGAGCTGCACCTTGCCGGAGATGATGCGGCTCATGTCGAGCAGGTCGCCGATGATCTGCGCCTGCACGCGCGCATTGCGCTCGATGGTCTCGATCCCGCGCTCGTAGTCGGCACTGCCGGGCTCGAGCCGGCGCAGCAACGTCGACCAGCCGAGGATGGCATTGAGTGGCGTGCGCAACTCGTGCGAGACGGTGGCCAGGAACTCGTCTTTCAGACGGCCGACGCGCTCGGCCTGCTCGCGCGCGGCGCGCTCGGCCTTGAGCGTCTCTTCGCGCTCGGCCTGCAGCAGCTTCGACTCCGTGACGTCGCTGCACGAGCCGATGAACCCGGAGAAGCCGCCGTCGGCGCCCTCGAACAGCGGGATGGCATGCTCGCTGATCCAGCGCGCGTGGCCGTCGAAGCGGCGGATCCGGTAGTCGATGCGAAACGGCTGGCGCGAATCGAAACCTTCGCCATAGGCCTGCAGGCAGCGCGCCAGGTCGTCCTGGTGCACGTTCTGTGTCCAGCCGAAGCCGGCTTCCTCTTCCGGCGTGCGCCCGGTGAATTCCAGCCATTGCTTGTTGAACCAGGTGCGGGCCTTGGAAACGTCCGCCAGCCAGATCAGCACCGGCGCGGAATTCGCCATGAGGCGGAAACGCTGGTTGCTGACGCGCAGCGCCTCGTCGGCGCGCTTCTGCGCGGAGATGTCGCGCACGATCTTCGACGCGCCGACGATCTCGCCGGCGGCGTTGAAGATCGGCGAGACGCTCAGCGACACGTCCACGAGGCTGCCGTCCTTGCGCATGCGGACCGTCTCGTAGTGATCGATGCGTTCGCCGCGACGCATGCGCTCGAGGATCCCGGGCTCCTCGTGCAGCCGTTCTTCCGGGATGACGATCGTGATCGGCTTGCCGATGGCCTCGTCGGCCGTGTAGCCGAACATCCGCGTGGCACCCTCGTTCCAGGTGACGATCACGCCGTCGAGCGTCTTGCTGACGATGGCGTCGTCCGAGGAGGCAACGATCGCGGCGAGGCGGCCCCGCAATTCCTCGGTGTCCGGACCTTGATGCGATACGTCATTCATGCGGGGCGGCGAGCTTAGCGCAGTTGCACATTGGCTTACCGGGCGAAACCCTGTAGGAGCTTTCCCACGCTCGCAACCTCGTGCCGCTGAACGATCTCTGCTCGCAGCTTGACTTCTGCTCGCTTATATACAACCATATGGTTGTGAATGATCTCGACCAGATTTTCGTGGCCCTCTCCGACCAGACGCGCCGGAGCATCCTCGACCGCCTGCGCCGGGGACCGGCCAGCGTCACCGAGCTCGCCGCGCCGTTCAGTGTCTCGCAGCAGGCGATTTCCAAGCACCTCGCCTGCCTCGAGCGCGCCCGCCTCATCGACAAGCAGCGCTTCGGACGCCAGCAGTTCTGCGCGCTGCGCGCCGCGACGCTGCGGGACGCGCTCGACTGGATGGAGCACTACCGCCGGTCCTGGAACGAGTCCTTCGACCAGCTCGATGCCCTGCTCAAGGAAATGAAACAACGCAAGGAGAAACGCCATGTCCGCAGCAAGCACTAGTCCGCGCGCCGTGCGCGATGCGCAGACCATCGTCATCGAGCGCATGTTCGACGCGCCGCGGGAGATGGTCTACGAAGCCTGGACGAATCCGCGCTTCCTCGTGGCCTGGTACGCGCCGCGCGGCTGCACCATCCGCTTCGTGTGGATCGACGTGCGCGCGGGCGGCAAATTCCACTCGTGCATCCACAATCCGGAATTCGGCGACTGCTGGTGTGTCGGCGAATACCTGGAGGTCGCGCGGCCGGAACGCATCGTGTATTCGATGGCCACCGCCGACGAGCAGGGCCGGCGCATCGATGCCGCGCGGGCGGGACACCACCCGGACTGGCCGGCGGAAACGGTCGTCAGCGTCACGCTCGAGGACCTGGGCGGCAGCAGGACGAAGCTGACGCTCGAGCAGAACGCACCGCTGGAACTCGCGAAGCAGACCGGCGCCTATCCGAGCTGGCTGCAGATGCTCGAACGGCTCGGCGAGCACCTCGCCGGCTGAACACCTGGGCATACCTTTTTCTTGACACGCCTTCAGAAGAACTGAGGGCGCGGTCCCTCCTCCGGTAGACGCGCGGCGCGGCGACATTCTGCAGAATGTCGCCCATGAGCCAGTCTTCACTCACCACCGCCGCCGCGGGCACGTCCCTGGCGGCCGATGCGAACGCACCGCGCATCGGCCGCGGCTACGCGGCGGCGCTCGCCGCGTTCGTCATCTGGGGCCTCTTCCCTATCTACTTCATCGGTCTGCGGCACGTCTCCGCGATGGAGATCACTGCGCACCGCATCGTCTGGTCGTGCGTGTTCGTGATCGGCTGGCTCGCCGTCAGCGGCGACCTCGGCAGGCTGTTCGACGCCGCGCGGCGCCCGGGCGTGCTGGTGCGCCTGGTGTCGAGCGCGTTCTTCATCGCCGTGAACTGGGTGGGTTTCGCCTGGGCGGTGAACAATCACCGCGTGCTCGACGTGAGCCTCGCGTATTTCATCGGCCCGCTGCTCAACGTGCTGCTCGGCATCCTCGTGCTCTCGGAGCGCCTGAATCGCGCGCAGTGGCTGTCGGTGGCGTTCGCCACGGCCGGCGTCGCCTACCTGAGCTTCGTCGCGGGACACGCCCCGTGGATCGCGCTGCTGGTCGGATCGTCGTTCGCGTTCTACGGCCTGATCCGCAAGACGGTGAATATCGATGCGCTGCCGGGCCTGGCCATCGAAACCATCCTGCTGGCGCCGTTCGCCGTCGCGTACCTGGTCTGGTGCGAGCTGAACGGCACGGCGGCGTTCGGCCATGCCGACGCCCTCGTGCTGGTGCTGTTGCTGGCGGGCGGGATCTTCACCTCGGTGCCGCTGGTGCTGTTCGCCTTCGGCGCGCGACAGGTGCCCTATTCCACCATCGGGGTGCTGCAGTTCATCGGCCCGAGCCTGCAGCTGGTCTGCGGCCTTTTGGTATTCCATGAGAGCCTGAGCGCCGAGCGCGCGCACGGATTCGTGCTGATCTGGATCGGCCTGGCGATCTACGTCGCCAATGCGCTCTGGAAGTCGCGTCCCCAGGCCGCGCCATGACTTATTGCGTGCGCGGCCGGCCAAAACCTGTCATCACCCGCTGACAGCACGCCCGGCCGCCGGCGTTCAGGGATCGTTCAGAGCCCTGGCCTATGATGGCGCCATGGCCCGCTCCGCTATCCGGTCCCTGTCACGCGCCCTGGGTGCGTTGTCGCTGTCGCTCGTGCTGGGGCTCGCTCACGCCCAGGACGGTGATGTCCCAGGCGATGTCTATGAGGCCGATCCGCCGGGCCGGGCTGCCCGCCTGAGCTACCTGCAGGGCGAGGTGTCGCTGCAGCCTGCGGGCGAAGAGGACTGGGCGCCCGCGCTGCTCAATCGCCCGCTGACCACCGGCGACAAGCTCTGGACCGAACAGGGCGCGCGCGCCGAGATCCAGGTCGGCCAGGCGGCCGTGCGGCTCGACGGTGGTACCGGCTTCTCGTTCCTCGACGTCGACGACGACAGCATCCAGATGCGCATGACGGCGGGCGTCCTCAACGTCCGTGTACATGCGCTGATCGAAGACGAGCACATCGAGATCGACACGCCGAACGTGGCGCTGTCCCTGCTGCGGCCCGGCAATTACCGCGTCGAGGTCGACGACGAGAACGACACGACCGTGGTCAAGATCAGTGAAGGCGAAGCCGAAGCGACCGGTCCCGAACAGGGCCGCAGCGTCATCGTGCGCAACCAGCAGGTCGCGACGTTCCGCGGCACGGACCCGCTCGCTGCGCAGTTCGCCTCGCTGGGCGGGCCGGACGAGTTCGACTCCTGGAGCCTCGAGCGCGACCGTCGTGAGGAGCGGGTCGCCGCCTCACCCACCGCCGAATACGTCTCGCCGGACGTCACCGGCTACGAGGACCTGGAAGAGTACGGCACGTGGAGCCAGGAGCCCGAATACGGCTATGTGTGGACACCCTCGCACGTGGCGGTGGGCTGGGCGCCCTACCAGTTCGGCCGCTGGGTATGGATTTCGCCCTGGGGCTGGACCTGGGTGGACGACTCGCCCTGGGGATACGCGCCGTTCCACTACGGCCGCTGGGCGCACGTGCGCCATCGCTGGTGCTGGGTTCCCGGCCCGCGGCGCGTGCGCGCCGTGTATGCGCCGGCGCTCGTCGGCTGGGTGGGCACGCCCGGCGTCGGCGTCTCGGTCGGCGTGGGACGCGTCGGCTGGTTCCCGCTCGGTCCGCGCGAGATCTACGTGCCGGCGCGACGCTTCAGCCCACGCTATGTCGAGCGCGTGAACGTCTCGAACACCATCGCGAACCGCATCCGCTTCCGCAATTTCTACGACCGCCCCGAGCACCACTACCACTATCGCAATCGCGACGTGCCCGGCGCCGTGACCAGCGTGGCACGCAACGTGTTCACGTCGGGACGGCGCGTGAACGAGCACCGCGTGCGCCTCGATGGGCACGAGATCACGCGCGTCGCCGCGCGCCCGCCGCGCATCGAGCCGGCGCGCGAGAGCCGCTTCGGCGGCGCGACACGCACGAACTTCCGGCCGCCACGCGCGGTCGCGGAACGACCGGTGGTGGTGAAGCGCAAGCCACCGACGGCTTCCGAGCGCCTCGTGCACGGCGTCGCCAACCGCCTCGACGCGTCGCGCGCGCCGCAGCGCCAGCGCCCGCCGCACGATGCCGGCGCGCCGTCCAATTCGATACCGAAGCCGTCCGCCGGCCTGCAGCCCGGCCAGCGGCCCGCGGTAGTTAGCCCACGCGGCGATCGGCCGCGCCTCGAGCGTCGGCCGGACGTCGATCGGTCCGGACGAGATCGCCCGCGGCAGGATCCCGGGACCCGGCACGAATCGCGCGTGCTGCAGCAGGTGCGTGAGCGGCAGCAGCAGCAGCTCGAGCGGCAGCAGGATCGTGAACGCAGCGAGCGGGCACCGGAGTTCCAGCGGGAAGCCGCCCGGCGGCAGGCACTGCGCGAGCAGGCGATGCGCCAGCAGGCCTCGCAGCCGCCGCGCGCGGAACGCGCGCCGGAAATGCGCCGGCCAGAGGTACGCCGGCCCGAGGTGCGCCAGCACGAGGCACGTCGACCCGACGTGCTCCGACCCGAGGTTCGCCAGCCCGACAATCACCGCCCGGAAGCGCACCGGCCGGAAGTCCGCCAGCCGCCGCCGCGCTCGCAGGAACGTTCCAGTCATCCCGCGCCGTCGCGACCCGCCACGTCACGGCCCATGCCGTGGAAGCGCGAATCAGCCCGGCCAGCTCACAGGTGAGGCTTCGCCGCTGACCCGTCCGGACCTGCGGTCCTGCGGATGAAGGCACCGGCCTCGTCGAAGTTCGGCGTCTCGATCGACAGCAGCGCGAGCACCGAATCGAAGACTTCTGGCTGGCGATACTCGGCGCGCCGCGCGATCGAGATCGGCACGGACGATCGCACGATCAGCGGAACCTGCGCCTGCTCCGGCGGCAGCGCCATGCCCGGCGGCATGCCGTGAAACAAGTGGCCACCCTCCATGAGCGACTCGCCATGGTCGGATAGATAGATGAACACGTACGGCACGCCCGAGCGGTCCAGCACGCGCAATGTCTGTGCGAGCACGTGGTCCACGTACAGGATGGTATTGTCGTACGAGTTGTAGAGCTGCTCGATCGAGCAGCGGTTCGCGACATCGGCATCGGTGCACATCGGCTGGAACCTGCGGAACTCGGGTGGATGCCGGTCGGCATAGGCGGGCCCGTGGCTGCCGCCGCCGAAATGCAGCACCAGGAAGCGATATCCGGAGCGGTACGAGGCGAGGTTCTGCTCGAGCAACGGCACGACGTCCTCGTCGAAGCATTTCCCCTCGTGACCACAATGTTCCGCGCGGGTCTCGCCCACCGCGGCGCAATTGTCGTACAGCGTGTAATTCACGTAACAGGCCGTCGGGACCCCGGCGCGCGAGACCACCGTGGTCAGCTTGATTCCGTCCTTCTCGAGGATCCTGGGCAGCGCATACAGCGTGGACGCGCGTGTCGCGATCCCGTTCAGCAATTGCAACCCCGGGATCTGCTGCAGCTCCGGATTCGTCTGCCGACGACGGTAGCCATAGAGACTGAAGTTCTTGCGGCGTGAGGACTCGCCGACCGCCAGGACCACGACAAGGTTGCCGGACGCGGACACCTTCGCCTGGATCTCGATATCCTTTTGCTGACGCCGGAAGTACGGCCGCGCCGCCCGCGTCATCACGTTGACCGAACTGGAGATGATGTTGATCGGCACCAGCGAGTACACGATGTATTTGTGCGAGACGTTTCCGGCCCGGAAGATTGCGCCGTATTCCAGGTACAGCGACGCGAGCGCCACGCACAGCGCCACCGACAGCAGCTTGAACGAGTCCAGCAGGTAGCGCCCGCCGCGCGCGAACGTGACGTCGACCGCCAGGATCACGCCCACCGGCAGCACGACCAGCATCAGCACGTACGGAATCATCTGCGGCGAGAGCAGCTGACCGACTTCGGTGGCATCCGTATGCACCGCGTTGCGCACCATCGAGCTGTCGATGGCGATGTCGTACTTGGCGATGAAATAAGTGGCCGCCGCGCTGAGCACGGTGAGCAGGATGGCGAACGGCCTGATGGTCCACCGGTGCGCCAGGAGCGTGAACACCACGATGAACAGGCACAGCCCCGCGAGCAAATAGGCACACAGCGCCGAAAGATCCAGCCCTTCCGCATCCCGGAACCAGCGGGCGAGCCGGTCGATGTTCAGCGCATTGCAGGTGACATACAGCAGCGCTGTGAAGGCGATGATGAATCGCACATGCGAAATCTGGAACCTGCGTCCCGGTAGCGGCATGGGCACGACTATATCCGCATGGCGACGACGGGAATGCGCCAAAGCCGACGTCTAAGCGCGGTCGACACCAAACAAGTTTGCGGTATCGGGCCGGCCGGGGGGCGG
>DASTHJ010000381.1:0-8632 GCA_035718265.1 Steroidobacteraceae bacterium
CTGTGGATGGATCCGGTGGAATGCGGCCAGCGCGTGGTGCGCGGCATCCAGCGCAACGACCTCTACATCTTCACGCACCCGGAATTCAAGGCGGGCGCGCGCGAACGCTGCGAGAAGATCCTGGCCTCGTTTCCGGACGAACCCGTCAACCAGGCGCGGGCCGAGGCGATCAGTTTCTTGTTGTCGAACCCGATCTTCAGCCGCTAGTTGGAGTTCAGCGCGTGGGATTCAGGGCGTTGCGCAATGTGCTTGCGATCATGGGTGCGGTCAGTAGCTTGGTTTTGACCGCTGGCATTGCGATGAGCGTAAACGGATGCTCTGCATTTACTGCGCTGGGAGATACCTCCACGCCGGCTTTCCTCGTCAATGAGAGCCAAGGGTCGCTCGTCGTGAACGTCGCCATGACGCATTCGAACGAGCGGGACGATGGCGGTCGCACACTGTGCCGAATCGATCCGCGTCTGAATCCGATGAAGATTGGATCGGCACGCGACGCCCACACCCGCCGCCGGCTGGGGTCATGGCCGAGCGCCGAGCTGCTGGAATACGATTCGAGCCAGTGCACGGCCACGGTCACGGTCGGGCCGGGAAAGGCGTTGCTCATGTACGTCAACGGGACCTGTAGCGACTACGAAAGGGCATTGCCCAATCCGCGTCTCAAACCGACCGTCGAACGGCTGAGCATTGCGGGTGATGACCGCCGGGTGGTACTCGAAGGTTTCGAAGTCGCGAAGGTTTTCCGGGCATCGCCGGCGAACCAGATTTGTCTGTACACATTGAAGTGAGCACTTCCGGTGGGCGCCGTTGCGGTCCGGGTCTCGAAGGTGCGACGCTTGCGCGCGCCGCGGACGATGTCCAGTATTCGCCGCAATGCGTAACCTTTCATCGAAATCCGCGGTCCCGACGTTACTGCTGATCGCCGCCTTGTCGGCATGCGGCGGGGGCGGCGGCGGCAGCCCACCACCTTCTCCTTCCCCGTCGCCCGCACCCGCGCCCACCCCGACCCCGGCGCCACCGGTCAGCGGCCCGGCCTGGTCCATGTTCAGCCGCGATGCCCAGCACACGGCCGTGAGCGAGATCGCCACGCCGCCGCTGACGCGCATCCTCTGGCAGACGCCGGTGGACCTGGCGCCTCAGTACTTCGGCAACGGTCAGTACCTGCTGACGCACTACGGCTCGCCGATCATCTCCTCGATGAATACTGTGCTGGTGCCGGTGAAGACCGGCGCGCAGGGCGGATTCCGGTTCGAAGCGCGCAGCGGCGCGAATGGCGCGTTGATGTGGAGCGCCACCAGTGATTACGTCGTGCCGCCGCACAACTGGTTTCCGAGCTTCAACCTGACACTGACCGCGGACGGGCGTGTCTACGCGCCGGGCGCCGGCGGCAAGCTCTACTACCGTGACGATGTCGATTCGCTGAGCGGCACGGTGCAGACCGCCGTGTTCTACGGCGCCGATGTGTACGACAACGCGCAGGCCGAGCTGGACGCGGCGGTGATGATCAGCACGCCTGTGACGGTCGATGCCGCGGGCAATGCCTTCTTCGGGTTCTACGTGAACGCCGCGAACAGCGCCGGTCTCAGCAGCGGAGTCGCCCGCCTGGCGGCGGACGGTTCGGGCACCTGGCAGCCCGCGAGTGTGCTGGCCGACGATCCCGGCGTGGACCGCGTGGCGATGAACAGCGCCCCGGCACTGACGGCCGACGGCGCGACGCTGTATGTGGCGGTGAGCAACGCACAGGAGCGCGGCTACCTGCTGGCGCTCGACAGCGCGACGCTGGCGCCGACGGCCAAGGTGCAGCTGATGGATCCGAAGAGTGACACGCCCGCGCGCATACCGGGCGACGGCACGGCATCGCCCACGATCGGCCCGGACGGCGACGTGTACTTCGGCGTGCTCGAGGCCGTGCAGGGGACCAACAACAGCCGCGGCTGGCTGCTGCACTTCGATGCGTCGTTGTCGCAGGTCAAGATTCCGGGCGCGTTCGGCTGGGACGACACCGCGACTGTCGTGCCGGCGAGCGCCGTGCCGTCGTACGCGGGCACGTCGACTTATCTGCTCGCCACCAAGTACAACAACTACGCCGGGTCGGGTACGGGCGATGGCCAGAACCGCATGGCATTGCTCGATCCGTCGGCCGCGCAGACCGAAGCGATCTCGGGCGTGCAGACCATGGCCGAGGTATTCACGAAACTGGGTCCTACCGACGATGCCGACAACCCCGGCGGCGTGCGCGAGTGGTGCGTGAATACCGCAGCCTTCGATCCGGCCACGCGCTCGCTGCTGGTCAACAACGAAGACGGCTACATGTACCGCTGGAATCTCGAGACCAACACGCTCTCCGAGAAGATCCGCTTCAACAACGGGCTAGGGCAGTCGTACACGCCGACGGCCGTAGGAGCCGACGGAACCATCTACGCGATCAACAATGCGGTGCTGTTCGCGGTCGGGAACTGAGCGGCGGGGCCGCCCTGGCGGCGCCGCTTGACTCTCACGTTGCGTCAAACTTCAGTGTGGCGGCTCCTCAATCAAGGAGCTTCCCATGCTGAAGATTCACGGTGTGCCGTTCTCGGCCCATACCCGCAAGGTCATCATCGCCGCCCTGGAGAAGGGCATTCCCTACGAAATCGTGCCGGTGATCCCGCTGACGCCGCCGCCCGGCTGGACCGAGCAAAGCCCGCTCGCCCTGATCCCGGCCATCCAGGATGGCGATCTCACGCTGGCCGATTCGTCGGTGATCTGCCAGTACCTGGATCGCGCCTACCCGGGTCCCTCGCTCTATCCCGGTGACGCGCGCCAGTTTGCGCGCGTGCTCTGGATCGAGGAATTCGTCGACGGCGGTCTCGCGCCGCACGTGCTGCGCGGGCTGCTGATGCAGCGCGTGTTCGCGCCCAAGTTCCTCGGCAAGGCGCCCGACGAGGCGCTGATCCAGACCTCGCTGACGCAGATGATCCCGGCGCGCTTCGCGTACCTGGAAAAGGCGCTCGCCGGCGACTGGTTCGTGGCGAACGCATTCTCGATGGCGGACATCACCGTGGCGTCCATCCTCATGAACTTCCGCTTCGCCGGCGAGGACGTCGATGCGGCTAGCTACCCGAAGCTGGCGCGCTTCCTGCGGCGTGCGCTGGCGCGGCCCTCGTTCCGCCAGGCTTTGCAGGCCGAGGTGCCGGCGGCACAATCGGTCGGCGCTCTCGACCTGCGCGTCTACGAGGCCGCCTGAGGCGGAGGGTCCATGTTCCGGATCGGCGAGTTTTCGCGAATCGCGCGCGTGTCTGCACGGCTGCTGCGGTACTACGATGAGCTCGGGCTGCTCAAGCCCGGCGTCGTCGATGCCGCCAGCGGTTACCGTTACTACACGAGCTCGCAGCTGCAGCGCCTGAACCGCATCCTGGTGCTGCGCGATCTGGGACTCACGCTGGAACAGATCGGGGAGGTGATCGACCAGAACGCCTCCGCCGATCAGCTGCGCGCCATGCTGGAACTGCGGCGCGCGGACGCCGAGCGGGCGCTGGCGGAGGAGGCCGCAAGGCTGCGGCACATCGAGGCGCGCATCGCGCAGATCGACACGGGTGAGAGCATGGACGACGTGCTGCTGCGACCCGAGCCGGAGCGCCGCATCGTCTCGTTGCGCGACACGGTGGCATCGTTCGTCGAGGCGCGCCAGCTCATCGGCGAGCTGGCGCGCGTGTTGCCCAAGCGGCTGCCGCGCGAAACCCTGGGAGCGCTGATCGGCATCGCGCACTCGGCCGAATTCGAGCCCGACGCCATCGACGTGGAGCTGGGCTTCGTCCTGAACGCGGATCCGCCCGGTGAACTGCCGCGCGTGGAGCAGCGCAGCTTGTCGATCCGCGAGCTGCCGGCGGTGCCGCACATGGCGGCCTGCGTGCGTGTCGGGCTGCCCGAACATGCGCACCTGATCACCGGCCGTATCGGCCGCTACGTGGAGAGCAATGGTTACCGCCTGGCAGGTCCGAGCCGCGAGGTATTCCTGCGTCCGCCGCGGCCTGACCGCATGGAGGAATCGGTGGTCGAGATGCAGTTTCCGGTGGAACGGGCCTGACGGCAGGGAATTGCCTAGTCACGTGACCCAAATCATTGGACGCGCGTCACACAATCCGAAAAAACATTCCGCCGAAGTGAGTCATTTCTCACCACGTGACACGCAAGCGACCGGCGCCGACGTAATCTCGATTCATGCTTCTCTTGCGACGGGTGGGCGCGGTGCCGCGCCTGCTCGCAACCCTGCTTTTGTCGTTTGCGTGCGGAATCGCGCACGCGGGCTGCATCGAAAGTCCTGATCCTGCGATCGGCAGGCTGCAGGCGCTCGCCTTTGCTGATCCGCACAAGGCGCTGGCCGGCGCACAGGCGATGTTGGCGCGCAGCAAGGCGACGCGCGCGCCGCCGGAAAAACTGGCCTGGCTGCACGCGGTGCGCGCCGAGGCGTACAGCGCGCTGGAGCTGGACGGCGAGGCACGCAATGCCGCCGCGCAGGGGGCACGACTGGTCGCCGATGCCTCCGCGCCGGTGCGCCTGGCGCTGTTCTTCACCGACGCCGAGAACATCTACGACGCCCAGGGCATGGCCGACGCGAAGGGCAGGCTCGAAGCGCTGCTGGCGCGCGGCGATCTCGACGCCGGGTCCGCACGTTGCCTGCTGATCACGCTCGGCACGCTGCAGTTCCGCGAAAACCGCGCCGATCTCGCCATCACGACGCTGACCCAGGCCTACCGCGAGGCGGACGCCGCCGGCAACCTGCGCCAGCGTATCCTGGCCGCATCGCCGCTCTCCAAGGTCATGGGCGAGCTCGGCGACTACCACCAGGCACTGGCGCTCAACGCCGAACTCATCGAGTGGAACGCGGCGCACGACGAGACGCTGTCGTTGTCGGTGTCGCGCTACTTGCGCGGCATCATCCTGTACGAGATGCGCGAGTTCGATGCGGCGCTGATGGCGTTCGCCAACGCGCGCGCGCTGTCCGTCATGCTGGGCGACGAGCAGGGCATCGCCTTCGCCGACATGCGCGTCTGCCAGGTGCTCATCGACCAGGGCGACATCGCCGGCGCGCGCCAACGTTGCGAGGCGGCGCTGAAGATCTTCGCGGCCTCCGGCACGGTCGACGTGATCAAGCAGACGCGCTCGCTGCTGGCGCAGGTCGACCTGGCGGAAGGCCGGGCGGAAAGCGCGCTGGCCACGCTCAACGACATCCTGGCGAACGGCGCCGTCGACATGCCGCCGCGCGAAGTGCCGCCGCTGTTCAAGCTGCGTGCCGAAGCCAATGCCGCGCGCGGCAACCTGCCGGCTGCCTACGCCGATCTCGGCGAGTACATGCGACGCTTCACGAAGACCGCCGAGCTGCGTCGCCTGCGGCAGGTCGCGGCGCTGCACGCCAGGTTCGCGATCGATCGCGAGATCGACCGCAATGCCTCGCTGCAGCGGCAGCTGGCCGAATCCGAGCAGCGCCGCATCGAGATGCAGCGGCGCACCTGGCTGGCGATCACCGCCGGTTCGATTGCGCTGCTGCTGATGACCGCGATGCTGATCGGCACGCGCCGGCATCGGCGCCAGCTCGCCGCGCTCGCCAATCACGACTCGCTCACCGGGTTGCCGAACCGGCGGTACACGGCGCAGTTGACCGAACAGGCCCTCGAACACGCGCTGCGCGCCGGCGAGCCGTTGACCATCGCATTGATCGACCTCGATCACTTCAAGGCCATCAACGACCGCTGCGGCCACGCGGGCGGCGACCGCGTGCTGTGCGAGTTCGCGCGCCTGGCACGGAACACGTTGCGGGCCACGGACACCTTCGGTCGCTGGGGCGGCGAGGAATTCCTCGTGGCGATGCCCGGCACCACGCTGGACGTGGCGCTCGCCATCGTGGAGCGCGTGCGCGCGGTCGCATTGACCATCGCCGTCCCCACGCCCGGCGAGAACCTGCGCGTCAGCCTCAGCGCGGGGCTTGCGGTCAGCGAGGTGCGGCAGGCCTCGCTCGATGCGCTGGTGGCGCGCGCCGACATCGCGCTGTATCGCGCCAAGAACGATGGCCGGAACATCGTACGCATCGACGATGCCAGCATGGATGCGGCGTCGTCGGGCGTGCGGCGGGCACTGCGTTAGCAGGTGGTGTCAGGCGACGAGGGGATCCCGGCTCATCCGTGACCGACACCACTTGCGACGTATCCATAGCGCAGATTGCTCGGCAATCCACCCCTCGCGACATACTCCGCCCTGACCGCGTCGAACGTATCCGACGCCATCCTGCTGGCCGTGCCCGGATCGATCTTGTAGAGCCGCGACGCATTTCCCGCGAAGATCTTCGTCTTCACTGGCCCATCCGCCGCGCCGAGCGGCTTGTAGCCGTACTTCTTCTGCATTTCCCCGGGAATCTCCAGCCGCCGCATCGCCTCGATCTGCCACTGCGGTGAGCCCCACCACACCGAGTCCGTGCCCCAGATCACGCGGTCCTCGCCGAGTCCCTTGATCAGCGTGCCCATGAGCGCGGCCGCGAGCTTCGGATGCGTCACGCAGGTGTTCGCGAAGCAGGCGCCGAGCTCGCCGTACACGTTGGTCACGCCGAATTTCGCCGGGATGTCGGCGAGGTCGGAGACCCAGTCGAAGCGCCCGGTCTTCTCGAACTGCGCCAGCTCGCGATCCGGCAGCTCGAGGAAGGGCCGCATGGCCGAGTGATAGATCACGAAGTTGATCTGCGGCCAGTCCCTGGCGGCCTTGCCGACGTCCCAGACAGTGGCGTATTGCCACATGTCGGCCCACGAAGTCATGTAGTCGGCCGGCATCAGGCCCTTGTGGACGCAGATGGTGTTGATGCCGTGCTTCAGCATGGATTCGTACAATGGATAGACCAGCTTTTCGTCGTCCATGCGCCAGTTGCTCTTCTTCTTCGTCTGGTAGATGGGATCGCCGATGGTGTAGCCCTTGATGCTGTCGGGCCTGAGCTGTTCCATGACGCGCGTGATTTCCTCGAACCAGCCGGGCGTGCCGGGGGTCACGATGCCGTGTCCCAGGCAGCGGCGCGAGCCGGCCACCTTGTTGACCACGTCGCGCGCGCTCGCGATCTGGTCGTTGGTCAGGAACAGATAGGCGGGGTCGTCCGTGGGCGTGCCGGAGATCATCGCGACCTTGGTGTCGCTGTCGATGAACACTTCTTTGACGTAGTTCTGGAACTTGTAGCGCGTGAGGCCCTCGGCGCCCGCGATGTCCGGGTTCCAGTGCTGTTTCGCGAACTCGGCGGAGAACACCAGCAACTGCTGGTTGTAATCGTCGCGCACGAAATGCGTCTGGCAGTCGACGATGAACTGCCTGCGCAGCGCGGCGGCGCGCTCGTCGGCCATGCCGGGTGTGGCGGCCTCGGCACGCGAGGCCGTGAACAGCGGGCCGAAGACCTCGTTCATCGCGAGGAATGCGGCCGACATGCCGGCGGCGGAGGAGAGGAACCCGCGGCGCGTCAAGCCGTGCTTCGGCGCCAGCTCCTCGGCCAGCGCGCCGATGCGCGCTTCCACGCGTCGCTGGTCCTCGGTTTGCGGCAGCGGCGTGAACTCGCCGTTCGAGACGACCTGTGTGGGAATGGGCGAGGCGACGTCGCGCTGCTCGGCGGGCGTCAGGTTGGCGAGTTCCTGGTCGCTGACGAATCGCATCGAGCCTCCTCGGCGGCCTGCTTGAGCGTCGGTGGCAAATTACCACGCGGCGCTCGCGCGGCATTGTCGCCAAAGGCGAGTCCCGTTTCGGTTTGAGTCGAATGTGCGGTCGTGATAGTGGTGTGGGGCAAGGCTGACGTGGGCAACCATGCGCACGTGTTCCACCGTATTCGAGAGGTACGCCATGCGTGTGACCAGGATCCTGTTCGCGTTCGGGATGGCCGCGGCGAGCTTCGCGGCCACGACGATCGACGACGCGGCATTGCGCAACGATCCGGACGGCCGCAACTGGGCCGCCTACGGGCGCACGTACGATGAGTCCCACTACAGCCCGCTCGCCGAGATCAATCGCGAGACCGTTCGCCGCCTGAAGCTGGCGTGGTCGCTGGACCTCGATGTCACGAACAACCTTTCCACGCCGCTGGCCGTGGACGGGGTCATCTACGTCGCCTCCGGCTACAGCATCGTGCACGCGGTCGATGCCAGGACCGGCAAGCTCCTGTGGCGCTACGACCCGGAGGTGGCCAAGGTCGTGGGCAAGAAGCTGCGCACCGGCTGGGGCATTCGCGGGCTGGCGTTCTGGAAAGGACGGCTGTTCTTCGGCACGCACGACGGTCGCCTGATCGCACTCGATGCGAAAACCGGCAAGCCCGTCTGGAGCGTGCAGACGCTGGACCCGAACAATGGCGCGTTCATCTCGGGCCCGCCGCGCGTGTTCGACGACAAGGTGGTCATCGGCTTCGGCGGCGGCGACTTCGGGGCGGTGCGCGGCTATGTCACGGCCTACGACACCAACACCGGCAAGCAGGTCTGGCGCTGGTGGACCGTGCCGGGCGATCCCTCGAAGGGCTTCGAGAACAAGGCCATGGAAATGGCGGCCAAGACCTGGACCGGCGAATGGTGGAAGTACGGCGGCGGCGGCACGGTCTGGAACGCCATGACCTACGACCCGGAGTTCAACCGGCTGTACATCGGCACGGGCA
>DASTHJ010000382.1:0-14028 GCA_035718265.1 Steroidobacteraceae bacterium
TGAGCGCCACCTGCGCCGAGGACGGCGGCCGGGTCGGTGGCGACCAGCGCATCCTGCCGTGCGCGATCACCCGGCGTGTGCCGCGCGCCGATGAGGATTACGCCGCGCTGCGCCGCTATGCCACGCAGCTCGCCGCCGACATCGTGGCGCTGCAGGAAGTGGACGGTCCGGACGCCGCGGCGCTGGTCTTCCCCGGCTACGATTACTGCTTCAGCTCGCGCGCGCACGTGCAGAAGAACGGCTTCGCGATCCGTCGCGGACTGCCGCATCGCTGCGAGCCGGAGTACGAGCCGCTGTCGGTGGGCAATGCCGTGCGGCGCGGCGTGGTGGTCACGTTCTTTCCGGGCACCGCCAATGAGTTCCGGTTGATGTCGGTGCACCTGAAGTCCGGCTGCCCGGCGGGACCGCTGACGGCCGAAGGCCGCAACTGCGAACTGCTGAGCCGCCAGGTGGCGCCGCTCAAGGCGTGGATCGAGGACGAGGCGCGCGCCGGCCATCGCTTCGGCGTGCTCGGCGATTTCAACCGGCGCTTCACGGTCGAGAAAGGCCCGCCGCGCGATTCGCAGGGCCGCTTGCTGAACGTCTACGGCGAAATCGCCTCGTCGAAGGTGCCGGGCGCGCAGCTCGTCGACATCACCGGCCGCCAGAAATTCACGCCGTGCACTTCGCACAGCGAATACCGCGAGTTCGTCGACAGCATCCTGCTCGGCCGCGACCTCGCGAAGTCGGTGCGCAGGAAGTCGTTCGTGCGCGTGGTGTTCGATGACCACGACGAGGAGGCGTACTGGCTTTCCGATCACTGCCCCGTGGGCGTGGAGCTGCGCCTGCGCTGACGGCGCGTGGCGCAGCGCCGTGGCCCGGTGCACGCCTCAGAAGTCGAATCGCAGCGAGGCGACCACGGTGCGCGGCGCACCGATATAGAAGAATCCGACGGAGTTTCCACCGGTCCCCGAGCTGATGCTGCCGAAGTATTCTTCGTCCAGCAGGTTGGTCACGTTGAGCTGCACCTGCGCCCGCTTCAATCCGGGGAAGTGGAAGGCATACGAGGCATCCAGGTCGACCACCGTGTAGCTCGGCGCCCTCTCGTCGTTGCTGTCCGTCGAGAAGCGGTCGCCGACGTACTTCGCCTGCAGCCCGGCGCGCAGGTCTTCGGTGAACTTGAAGTCCATGCGCGCCGCGAAGGTCCACTCCGGCGTCTCCACCAGCTGCTTGCCATCGAGCGTCGGGTCGAGACTGCCCTGCAGCTCGCTGTCGTTGTAGGAAGCCGAGACCGCCAGCGCCAGCAGGTCGCCGAAGCGGCGGCCGATCTGGGCATCGAAGCCCTTCACGTCGACGTCGCCGACGTTGCGGTCTTCGCTGTACCCGAGGTCCTGGTTGAACGTCGACACGATGCGGTTCTTGTAGTCGATGGCGTACAGCGCCAGCGACGCGATCGTGTTCGGGTCGTTCAGCCGCCAGCCGATGTCGTAGGCCTTGGTCGTCTCGGATTCCGGGGTGGGACGCACGACGTCGCCCGTGGCAGGATCGCGCGCCACGGCGTACAGGTTGTCGGTGCGCGGCGCGGACAGACCCTCGGCATAGGACACATAGAACATGTGCCGGTCCCAGGGCGAGAACGTGATCCCCGCGTTGGGCAGGATGTCGTCGAACTTCACCGTTTCGCTGTACGGCGGAATGAACTCCACCGGGGTGCCGGTCGGCGGTGTCACGAACGTCACGTTGCCATTCGCGAGCGTGGCATTCGGCGCGCGCGACGTGCACAAGGTGCCGCCACGCGGACCGATGTTGCCGGAGCTGCCGCTGCCGCCATTGGGCGTGTAGCAGTACTGGTTCAGCTCGCGCGTGAAGAACGGCGCGCGCACGCCGATCGTGGCGGCGAGCTTGTCCTCGGCGAACTGACCGCGCCACTCGAGCGCGTACTGCTCCAGCTCGGCGATCGAGAACCGGTCGCGACCGCGGATGATGTCGCCGTCGGCCGCGTAGATCCGCTCGCCCTGCCGGCCGGCGAACACGTTTTCGGGATTGCCGTTTTCGCTGAGCGGCCCGTACATGCCGGTCTGGCGATGGCGCGCACGATCCCACGTGTAGGCGAAGCGCAGCCGGTTGTCGTCGTCGATGTCCCAGATCAACGAGGTCGTCGCGCCCCAGCGCTTGGTATTGGTCGTGTTCGGCGAATACAGCCGCACGGTATCGAGCAGGTCGCCGTCGCCGTTCAGGTCGACGCCGGGCAGGCTGGAACTGCCGCGCACGCGAATGTCGGCCGAGGTGGGCGAGGGCGTCTCGGCGAGCGCCGTCGATCCGCCGCCGTTGGCTAGCGTGTACTGCCACGACGGGTCGAACGTGAGACGCACCTGGTCACCCAGGTGCCACAGCGACTGCATGCGGATGTTGCCAGTGTCGGACGGATTGATGCGCACGCCGTAGTAGTTGGAGCAGCTCGAGGTGTTGGCCGGATTGTCGCCGCTCGGCAGTGCGGGAGTGCTCGGCACGGGCGTCGCGTTGTCGTTGTCGATCCCGCCGGGCGTGGGCGGGTCGAGGGTGCAGACAGCGAGATTGTCGTAGTCACGCCCGAAGAGCTCGTAGGATGCGGCACTCGCGGCGCGATAGAACGCGTTGCGGTTGACGTTGTAGTGCATCCCCAGGCTGACGAAGTCGCCGTTCTCGAAGTCCTGCCGGACCATCGCGTTGAACTGCTTCTTCTCCAATTCACCCGGACCCTTGAACTTGTCGTACTTCTGGTAGGACGCCGCGACGAACGCCGTGGTGCCCCAGGGTCCGAGCTCGCCCGTGTCGACGCGCAGAAAGGCGCGCCGATAGTTGTCATCACCCGCGGAGACTACCGACTGTCCGCCGAATTCCTGCTGCGGCCGGCGCGTCCGATACGCCACCGTGCCGCCGGTCGCCGAGGCGGTCGGGCTGTCCACGTCCGTCGTGCCGAGATTGACGTCCACGCGGTCGATCAGCTCCGGATCGAGCATCTGGTTGGTGTACAGCGCGTAGTTGCCCGAGTCATTGAGCGGAATGCCGTCGAAGGTCACCGACACGCGCGATCCATCGAAACCGCGGATGCGCAGGTTGCCGCCCGACGTGCCGAACGGATCGTTGTTCGTGAAGTTGACGCCGGGGATCATGTTGATGCTCTGGAAGACGGTCTGCCCGGCGGTCTGCGAATCGAGGTACTCCCCCGTCAGGGAAATGCGCGACTTCGCGGCGGTCTGCTGGTTGACGACGCCGACGGAGCGGACACGCGCGGCGGTGACGACCACCTCGGTCATGTCCGCCTCGGTGGCCTCCGTGCCGCTCGATTGCGCGAATGCCGGCTGCGCCAGGCCGGCGCAGCCAACGACGGCAGTCAACAGGGAATACTTGTGGAATCGGAGCAACATCGCTCCATTGATGTCAGCCATGGGTGTCTCCGGTTTCTGGCGCGGCCATCTGTGCGGCCCTGCGAGATTTGTGGCGCACACGTTAATGAGATGGCGCGCCACTTACAACAGAAAAACGCCTGCACGCTGCACGTGCGCAACGGCGTCGCGCTGCACGAAAACCGGGAGCCGCGAGGCTCAGGCAAACGCTGTACGAATCTTGCGCATGCTAGCGCTAACTTCTGGTCCGCCTCAGGCGGGAATCTTCGCTCCCGCAAGAGCTTGCGAAAAATGCCTGCGGCACAGTGGCACGTAGCGGTCGTTGCCGCCGATTTCGATCTGCGCGCCTTCGCGCTCGGCGGTGCCGTCGGCCTTGACCCGCACCACCATGATGGCCTTGCGGCCGCAGTGGCAGATGGTCTTGATCTCCACCAGGTTGTCGGCCCAGCCGAGCAGCTGCGCGCTGCCGGGAAACAGCTCGCCGCGGAAGTCGGTGCGCAATCCGTAGCACAGCACCGGGATGCCGAGCTCGTCGACCACGCTGCCTAACTGCTTGACCTGCGCGGGCGTCAGGAACTGCGACTCGTCGACCAGCACGCACGCGAGCGCGGCCGACCGGTGCTCGCCGGCGATCTCCGCGCGCAGGTCGAGGGCGGGATGGAAGTGCCGCGCGTCGCGCGCGATGCCGATGCGCGAGGCGATGCGCCCGCCGTCGCGCGAATCGATCTGCGCCGTGTAGAGCAGCGTGCGCATGCCGCGCTCTTCGTAGTTGTGGCTGGCCTGCAGCAGCGCGGTGGATTTGCCCGCGTTCATGGTCGAGTAGTAGAAGTACAGCTTGGCCATCGATGCCGCCGGCCGTCAGATCAGCTTGATTTCCCGCAGGCGCTCCCGCAGGAAATCGTGCGCCGTGATCGGCACGGGAAACAGGTCCGGGTGCTGCTCATCCACGCATTGTGGCAGCGTCCTGATCAGGAAATCCGGATTGAAGTGCAGGAAGAACGGCAGCGAGTAGCGTGCCCGGCTGGCGCGCTCGCGCGGCGGATTGACCACGCGATGCGTGGTGGAGCGCAGCCGCATGTTCGTCAGGCGTTGCAGCATGTCGCCCACGTTGCAGACCAGCGAGCCCGGCGGCGGATTGATCGGCAGCCATTCGCCCTTCCTCGACAGCACCTCGAGCCCGGGTTCCTCCGCGCCCAGCAGCAGGGTGATCACGTTGATGTCCTCGTGCGCGCCGGCGCGCACCGAGGCCGTGGGCTCCGGCGGCATCGGCGGGTAGTGGATGATGCGCAGCACGCTGTTGCCGAGATCGACCTTGTCGTCGAAGTAGTTCTCCTCGAGGCCGATGGTGCGCGCGATCGGTGCGAGCAGCCGGCGTCCCAGTGCGTCGAAGGACTCGTACAGCGCGAGCGTCGATGCGCGAAAGCCCGGGATGCCTTCCGGCCAGATGTTAGGCGCCATGTCCTTCGTGTAGGGGTGCCCGGGCGGCAGCTCGCGGCCGACGTGCCAGAACTCCTTGAGGTCGTGGTGCCGGGCACCCTTGGCGGTTTCGATGCCGAACGGCGTATAGCCGCGCGCGCCGCCGCCGTTGGGCAGCTGGTAGCGGCGCTTTTCGGCTTCCGGCAGCGCGAAGAACCGCCGGAAGCAATCCAGGCACTGGTCGATCAGGCGCCGGTCGATGCCGTGGTTCCGGATGATGACGAAGCCGTATTCCGCGTAGGCCGCCGACAGGTCGCGGGCGAAGCGCGCGTCCTCCGTGAAGCGGGCATCGAGCGTGGGGACGGCATCGGGCATCGCCGGCTATTGTGCCTGCCACCTCCGGGATGTAGAAGTCGGCCATGGGTGGCAAACAGTGTGCGGGCGCGGTGCTCATGGTTCGCCCGCGGCACTTTGCGTTCAATGTCGAGACCGCGGCGAGCAATCGCTTCCAGCACCCCGGCAGCTCCGACCAGACCGCCACCCAGGCGCAAGCGGAATTCGACGCCTTTGCGACGGTGCTGGCCGGCGAAGGCGTGACGGTGTGCATCGCACCGGATTCCGATGCGCCGCCGAAGCCCGACGCGGTCTTCCCGAACAACTGGATCAGCTTCCATGCCGATGGCACCGTGGTGCTGTATCCCATGCAGGCGGCGAGCCGGCGGGCGGAGCGTCGCCCGGAAATCATCGATGCCGTGGTGCGCGACACCGGCTTCAGGATCCGGCGCACGTTCGACCTGACGCATCACGAGCGCGAGGGGCGTTTTCTCGAGGGTACCGGCAGCCTGGTGCTCGACCACGTGGAGCGCGTCGCCTACGCCTGCCGCTCGCCGCGCACCGACGCGCGCGTGGCGCGCGAATGGGCCGACGCCATGGGCTACGAGCTCGAGCTGTTCGGCGCGCGCGATGCGCGCGGCACGCCCATCTACCACACCAACGTGGTCATGAACATCGGCACGCGCATGGCGGTGGCGGCGCTCGAGAACATCGACGTCGGCGACCGGCGGCGCGTGGCCGCCCGGCTGGAGGCCGGGCACGAGCTGCTGCCGATCGACGCGGCCGAGATGACCGCGTTCGCCGGCAACATGCTCGAGCTCGGCACCTGGGACGAGTACCTCGGCGACATGCGCATCCTGGTGATGTCCGCCACCGCGCAGCGCGCGCTGCCGGCGCACAAGTACGCGCGGTTGTACGCCTCGGTGGATGCGGTGCTCGCGGCGCCCGTGGACGTCATCGAGCGTCACGGCGGCGGCAGCGTCCGTTGTATGCTCGCGGAAGTATTCCTCGACTGACCTTCCCGCATGGATTTTTCCCTCAAGGTGCTCCTGGCCTATCTGCTCGGCTCGGTGGTCGGCGGCCTGGTCGTCGGCCGGCTGCGCGGCGGCGTCGACATCCGCCAGCTCGGCAGCGGCAACGCCGGCAGTACCAATGCACTGCGCACGCAGGGGCTGGGCTTCGGCATCTGGGTGATCCTCATCGACGTCGCCAAGGGCTGGATCGCGGCGGCGCTGCTGCCGGGACTCGGCATCCCCGGCGTCGCCGTCGCGGGAGGCGCGCAGGCCGCGTGGCTGCCGGCGAGCTGCGCGTTCGCCTCGATCCTCGGCCACGTCTTCCCGGTCTGGCACGGATTCCGCGGCGGCAAGGGCGTGGCCACGCTGGTCGGCGCATATGCCGGGCTCGAGGCGCTGCTGCTGCTGCCGCTGGTCGTGTGCTGGCTCGCCGTGGTGATGGTCTCCGGTTTCGTCGGCCTGTCGTCGATCGCCGCGGCGATCGCGGCGCCGGTCTATCTATCGATTCGCGACGGCGCGCGGCTGACGCCGCTCATGGGCTTCGCGCTGGCGAGCGCCGTGCTGGTGTTGTACACGCACCGCGGCAACGTGCGGCGCATGCGTGCCGGCACCGAGAACCGCGCGCGCAAGCTCTGGCTGTTCGGGCGTGGACGTGAAAGCTGAGACCGAACTACCCCTGCCGCAGCGCGTGTTCCAGCGCCTCGACGACCGCGAGTTCCGCTCCGGCGAGGCACTCGCCGCGGAGCTGTCGGTGACGCGCGCCGCGGTGTGGAAGGCCGTCGAGCAGCTGCGCGAGCTGGGCGTGACGCTCGATGCACAGACCCATCGCGGCTACCGGCTCGCCAATGGCACGTCGGCGCTGAATGCGGATCGCATCCTCGCCGCGCTGCCGGGAGAGGTGCGCGCCTGCATCGACGCGGTGGTCGTCGAATGGCAGCTGGAATCGACCAACACGCGCCTGCTGGAGTCCTTGCCGCCCGCTGCCACGCAGGCCTCCGTGGTGCTCGCCGAGCATCAGACCGGCGGACGCGGCCGACGCGGTCGCTCCTGGATTGCACCGCCGGGCGGTGCCATCTGCCTGTCCGTCGCCTGGCAATACCCGGACCTGCCGGCGGACCTGTCGGCGTTGAGCCTGGTCGTGGGGCTGGCGGTCGTCGCGGCCCTGAAGCGGTTCGGCGTGGACGGCGTGCGGCTCAAGTGGCCCAACGATCTCGTGACCGCGCGCGGCAAGCTCGGCGGCATTCTCATCGAGATGCGCGCCGAGGCCGGCGGGCCGGTGCACCTGGTGATCGGCATCGGGCTCAATCTGCGGCTCGACGAGCGCGCGCGTGCCACGGTGGGTGCCACCGGCAACGTGGCCGACGACCTTCAGTCACACGCGGCGTCACCGCCGGAACGCAATGCGCTCGTGGCCGCCATGCTCGAGAACCTGTTGCCGGCGCTGCGGGAATTCCCGCGCCACGGGCTCACGCCCTACCTGGCGGAGTGGAACGCCAGCGATGCGCTGCACGACCGCGAAGTGCGCATCGAGAATCTCGGCGAGACCACGCGCGGCATCGCGCGCGGCATCGATACCCATGGCGCGCTGCTGGTGGAAACTCCCGGCGGCGTGCAGCGCTTCGTTTCCGGAGAGGTCACCGTGCGGGCGGAAGCTTGAGCATCCTGTTGGTGGACATCGGCAACACGCGCGCCAAGTGGGCGGTGCTGCGCGGCGCGCGACTGTCGAAGGGCAGGGCGCTGCCGCATCGTGCGGGCGATGCCGGGCTCGCCGCGCTGGTGCGCAACGCGCCGCGCGACGTGTCGCGCGTGATCGCCGTGTGCGTGGCGGGTGCCAGGCGCGAGCGTGCGCTCGCCGCGGCCGTGCGCGCGCGCTTCGGCTTGCGCGCGGAGTTCATCCGCCCGGCGCGCTCGGCGGCGGGTGTGCGCAATGGCTATCGGGAGGTCTGGCGCCTCGGCGCGGACCGCTGGGTGGCCGCGATCGGCGCGCACCATCTCGCCGGTGCACGCGATGCGCTGGTGGTCAGCATCGGCACGGCGCTCACGGTCGATGCGGTCGACGGCGAAGGACACCACCGGGGCGGCGCCATCGTGCCCGGTCCCCGCACCATGGTGGACAGTCTGCTGTCGGGCACGAGCGGCATCCGCCGCCGCGCGCGCGGTGCGCACGCCCGCGGTGGGTCGTCGCGCAAACTGTTCGCGGCCGATACGGCGAGCGCGCTGGAAGCCGGCGCCGCCTTCGCGGCCGCGGCGTTCGTCGATCGCGCGGTGCTCGAGGCCGGGCGGGTCTTCGGTCGCCGCCCATTGGTCCTGCTGACCGGCGGGGCTGCCCGGGCGCTGGCACCCTATATAAAGAGTGCCGTGAAGGCCGTTCCGGACCTGGTGCTGCGCGGACTCGCGGTTCTGGCGCGCGCCTAGCCTGCTACACTCGCGCCTCGCGTGCGTGTCGCTCTCTTCCTGTTGCTGCTGGTGAATCTCGCGTTCTTCGCGTGGTCGCAGTGGCTCGCGCCGAAAGAGACCTCGCTGCCCGTATCGCCACCCGTGAACGCACCGCGCCTGCAGCTCGCGAGCGAGGCCACGGACGTTCCTGCCGGCGCCGACGGGAGCTGTGTCACGGTCGGGCCCTTCGCCACTGCCGAGCTCGCCGCGCGTGCGCGCCAGACGCTGACGGACAGCGGTTATGCGTCCGTGCCGCGGCAGGTCACCATTGGCGTGCCCGACGGGTTCTGGGTGTATCTCGAGAGTCCCTCCACGCCGGCCGCGGAGCGCCGCCTGCTCGACCGGCTGCACAACGGTGGCATCCGCGAAGCGCAGGCCGTGGGTGATCCGGGCACGCGCAAGATCTCGCTCGGCGTGTTCAGCGACGAGGCGCGCGCCGCCTCGCAGTCCGAAAGGGTGGCGAAACTCGGGTTGCTGCCGCAGATCCTGGCACGCGAGAAGCCGGGCACCAGCATCTGGCTGGACCTCGCGCTGAAGACCGGAGCGCCGCCGCTCGAAGGCCAGAAATTCCAGGCCGGCGATGCGGAGCTGGAGTTCAGGCCGTGTCCGGATCCGGATGCGGCGGACGATTCCTGATCAGCCGGCTGAGCAGCAGGCGCGCCTTCTTCCAGTCGCGCTGCACGGTGCGTTCCGAAACCGCGCGCAGACGCGCGATCTGACCGAACGACAATCCGCAGAAGAATTTCAGGTCCACGCACTCCGCGAGTCGCGGATCGATGGCCGCGAGTGATTCGAGCGCGTCGCCCAATGCTTCCATTTGCAGCGCCCGCGCATCGTCGGCAACGTGCGGCAGCTCCGCGGGCAGGGACGTGATGTCCAGGCGTCCGCCGCGCTTCTGCGCACGGTGACTGCGCAGGTGATCGATGATGAGCCCGCGCATCGCGCGCGCTGCGTAGGCGATGAACTGGCGCGGATCCTCGAAGCTGACCGCGGCGCGGCCGCGAATGTTGAGGAAGGTCTCGTGCAGCAGGGTGTTGGGTCCGAGCGGGGCCGCATGACCCTGGCGCAGCTCCCAATGCGCGCGGCGCTGCAACTCGCCGTAGAACGTGGTGAACAGCCGTGTGAGGGTGACATGGTCTCCCGGATTTCCGGCCTGCAATGTCCGAATGCACGCGCTTTCCGTCACTTCGGCGACCTCCCAATCTCAGGCGATCTCTTCGCGCAGGTTCGCATCTGAGTACCGTGAAACTGGCAAAGAGTTCCGTGCCAGGGCCGTGTCGTGATCGACGTGCGGATTCCGATAATTTTCCGGGGGCATCTTTTTCCCACCCGGCCGGCCGCAAAAAGTCGTTCCGACCTGTCACGTTTCCGCGCCGGATTGCGATTCGTTGGGCATGGGTGTGTTGCTGTTGCGCGCCTTGCCGGAGCCCGGCAATGGTGCCGAGAATCTTGCTGCCTCTCGAATCTGGGCCGCCGGCCAGGCCTGCGTCATCTGGGGTCGCGCGCGACGTTCTGATTTCCCGCGCTATCCGGATGCGCTTTCGATCCGCGCCACCTGGGGAGGCCGGCAGTATTGCCAGGTCGGCAGTCGCTGCGTCGCGGTGGACGACGACAATTACCTGATCCTCAATCCCGGCGTGCGCTGCTCGACGCGCATCGACGCGTCGCAGCCGGTCGAAGCGCTGACGATCTGCTTCCATCCGGACATCGGGCGCGATGGCGGCGACGCATTCAGCGAGAACCTCCAGCCCCACGACGGCGTGGTGAGCCCGGTCCTGCGCTTCATCCGCGCGCACCTCGCGCGCGGCCTCACCGACGAGGCCTGGTTCGAGGAGCAACTCGACTTCCTGCTCGAGCGCATGCGCCTCGGCCGGCGCAAGCTGCTGGATCACGCCGACCGACTCGGGCCCATGCGCGCCGCCACGCGACGCGAGGCCCGGCGCCGCATCGGACTTGCGACCGACTATCTGCACACGTACTACGAGCGCGACATCCGCCTGGCGACGCTGGCGCGCATCGCCTGCCTGTCCAAATTCCACTTCCTGCGCCTGTTCACGCGGATCCACGGCGTCACGCCGCACACCTACCTGCAGCGCAAGCGCGTCGAGGTGGCGGTGAGATTGCTGGAGTCGGCGCGCCTCGGCGTCAGCGAGGTCGCCGCGAGCGTCGGCTTCTTCTCCGATTCGACGCTGCTGCGGCACGTGCGCCGCCAGACGCGACTCTCGCCGCGCCAGCTGCGCAATCGCGCCGCGGAATTGGCAACGCCGGCCTGAAGAATTCGCAATCGCTGCACGATCGGCGCGGGAGGCTGTCGCTAACGTACCGACATCGTTGTTGCAGGAGAGATCGCGATGTCGTTAGCCATGTCCATTCGCCGTGCGCTGCTGGCCGCGGCCACGGTCGCCGGCGCCTTGCAGCTCGCGCAGGCGCAGACGCCGGCGCCGGCCGAAATGCTCGATGAAGTCGTCGTCACCGGGTCGATCCTGCGGCGCACGGACGCCGAGACGCCGTCGCCCGTCAGCGTGCTCAGCGCGGCGCAGCTCGAGCAGCGTGGCATCAACACCGTCGCCGAGGCCATCCAGCGCATTCCCTCCAACAACGCGGGCACCATCGCGCAGGGCTGGAACACGGGCAACAACTTTGCCGCGGGCGCGACGGCGCCCGCGCTGCGCGGCCTGACCGTACAGGCCACCTTGTCGGTGGCCGACGGCCTGCGCCTGGCGCCGTACCCGTCTTCGGATGACGGGCAGCGCAACTTCGTCGATCTCAACACCATCCCGGCCGCCATCATCGAGCGCATCGAAGTGTTGCGCGACGGCGCGTCGTCCACCTATGGCGCCGACGCCATCGCCGGCGTGGTCAACGTGATCACCAAGAAGGAGATCCAGGGACTGCACTTCGGCGCGTCGGGCGCGCTTGCGCAGGAGGGCGGCGACGAGGAGCAGCGCTTCGACGTGACCTGGGGTACTGGCGCGCTGGAAAGTGACGGCTACAACTTCTACGTCAGCGCCGAGTACCAGAAGCAGGAAGCGCTCTGGGCACGGGATCGCGGCTATCCGTTCAACACCGGTGACCTGACGCGCAAGTGCGGTCCTTCGGGCAGTTGCCTGATCAATCACAACTTCAACGGTGTGACGCCCGAGCTGGTTGCGGACGACCCGGCGGCGAGCTTCAATGGCCTGCTTCCCATTCCGGGCGTTGCGCTCGTGCGCCCGCTCACCAATCCGGACGCGGTCGACGGCACGGGAGCACCCGTTGGGATCGGCCGGTTCAGCCTGCTGAACGAAGCGGCGGGCTGCCGGCAGTGGAAGACCATCACCATCGACCCGGCGCAATCGCCTACTTCACCGCTCACCACCTGCGAGGTGGACGTGGTGAACGCCTACCAGGCTCTGCTTCCCGAAGTCGACCGCGCCGGCGTGTCGATGAAGTTCACGCGCAATCTCTCCGACGCCGCGCAATTCTATGCCATGGGCAATTTCTACAGGACCGACGTATCCACGTCGTACCTGCCGGGCGGTTTCAACGGACGGCCGCCGTTGCCGCGACCGGCGAATCTGGCCAACTACAACGTGATCCTGCCGGTGTACGTGTGCTCGGCCGGCATCGGTACGTCCGACGGATTGAACACCGGCTGTGACGACACGAACGGCTCGCTGAATCCCTACAATCCGTACGCCGCCGCGGGCCAGCGCGCGCAGGTCCTGCTCGGATCGCCTTTCGCGCGCACTATCGAGACCACCTCGCGCGCGACGCGCGGCGTGGTGGGCGTGGATGGCTCTTTCGCCGAAGGCTGGCGCTATTCGTTCAACGCAACCGCATCCGAAGTCGCGCTGCAGCGCGACGAGGGCCGCGACCTGATCCCGCAGAGGATCATGGACGTGGTCGCGCGCGGCACCTTCAATTTCGCGGACCCCGCCGCGACGCCGCAGGACGTCTGGGACTACATCGCGCCCCTTGAGCGGACGAATTCGACTTCGCGACTCTGGCAGCTGCAGGCCACGTTGTCGCACGACATCGTGGAGCTGCCGGGCGGTGCGCTGCAGGCCGCCGTCGGCGCCGCTTATCGCGAGGAATCCATCGATTCGCCGAGCGCCAATCCGGCCAACGACTCCGCGCCATACACGCGCTACTACGGCCTCAACGCCGTCGGTACCTCCGGCAGCCGCGAGGTGAAGTCCGCGTTCTTCGAGGTGGACGCACCCGTGCTCGAGCAGCTCGATCTCCTCGCTTCGGGGCGATTCGACAAGTACTCCACCGGCCAGTCCAACTTCTCGCCGAAGCTGGGCCTGAAATTCACGCCCATCGAGCAGATCTCGGTGCGCGGCACCTGGTCGAAGGGCTTCCGCATCCCGAGCTTCAACGAGTCGTTCGGCCTGCCGACGACCGGCTTCGTTGCGCGCCAGGTGGATTGCGCGCGGTTCGCGGACTTCTGCGCCGCCCATGGCAACAATGCCTACGCCACGGGCCAGTACTCGCTCGGACTCACGCAGGTCGGCAACCCGGACCTGGATCCAGAAGAATCCACTTCGTTCACGGCGGGCCTGGTGATCGCACCGACCAGCAACTTCAGCGTGACGCTCGATTACTGGAACATCCAAGTGGACAACCTGATCACCGGCGTGACCAACACGGGGGCGGCCGAGGATGCGTACTACGCCAACAATGGCGTCGTCGACCTGCCCGGGCTCAAGGTGATCCCCGGCACGCCGGACAGTGCGTTCCCGAACGCGTTGCCGGTGCTCGGATTCATCCAGAGCTCGTTCACGAACCAGAACAAGGAGACGGTGAGCGGCATCGACATTGGCGCGACCGTGACCCTGCCCATCGGTGAGCGCGTGACCTGGGTCAGCTCGCTCGAGGGCTCCTATCTTCAGAAGTACCAGCTGGAGACCGAAGACGGCAACGTGCTGCGCTACGATGGCACGCTGAGTCCGTGCAGCATCACTTCCTGTTCCGGCGCGCCCAAGTGGCGCGGCAGCTGGCAGAACACCTTCGAGTTCGGTGACACCAATGTCACGCTGACCGGGTACTACACCAGCGGCTACGACACCGCGTCGATCGACTTCGACGGCGTGAGGGGCGACTGCCTCGGCAATGCGGCCGGCGGTGTCTCCACCGTGGCGTACGTGGACGGCACGCCGGCCAACTGCAGGTCCAAGGCGATCTGGAACGCCGACCTGAGCGTGCGGCACCAGTTCCAGGACAAGTACACCGTCTACATGGACGTGCTGAACGTGTTCGACACCCCGGCGCCGTTCGATCCATCGGCCGCCTACAGCATCTTCCAGTTCAATCCGGCGTGGGCCGGCCCGAACATCCTGGGCCGCTACTTCCGCCTCGGCGCAAAGATCGATCTGTAACTACGCTTTCGTCCCGCAAAGACTTGGCGGCTCCCCCCGGAGCCGCCTTTTTTTGTAGGTGCCGGGTGGCGAGACTGGCGAAAAGGACTTTTCGCCAGTCTC
>DASTHJ010000383.1:0-2914 GCA_035718265.1 Steroidobacteraceae bacterium
CATGCCGTACTCGTCCGCGCCGAGTTTGCCGGCGAGCTCGGCGTCGTAGTGGGCCGACGGCTCCGATTCCGCGCGCGCCATCAAACCAGTCAAGGCCATGGATGCCGCGGCAATGATGAGGATCCTGCGCATGGGAACTCCCGGTTCGAATTGGCGAGTATCATCGCACGGGCCGAAACCTGTTTGCGGTACGGGAGGGGAGATGCGAGCCGACACGAGGCGCGTGGGCTCGAATACACGGAAATTCTCGGCCATCCACGACGTTGAGGCGCCGGAGGTTTCGTCCGGCGCCGTTGTCGGTTCGCGCTGATCCGAAGCGCGCTGACGACTACACGCTGAGCGGACCATGGGCGATAGCGAGCTCTCGGGCAGCCCGTGACACTGTGCGCCCGTTGCACAGGAGCCCTGCCATGCTCGCGATGACATACCGCGGCCCGTACCGGGTGCGCGTCGGGCACAAGCCAGAACCGACCCTCGAGCACCCGCGCGATGCCATCGTGCGCGTGACGCGCGCCTGCGTGTGCGGTTCGGACCTGCACCTCTACCACGGGCTGATCCCCGACACGCGTGTCGGTCACACCTTCGGGCACGAGTTCGTCGGCATCGTCGAGGCGGTGGGCACGGACGTGCACAAGGTCAAGGTGGGCGATCGCGTGCTCGTGCCGTTCAACATCTTCTGCGGCGAGTGCTACTTCTGCCAGAAGGGCCTGTACGCCAACTGCCACAACGTGAACCCGAACGCCACGGCCGTCGGCGGCATCTACGGCTATTCGCACACCACCGGCGGCTACGACGGCGGCCAGGCGCAGTACGTGCGCGTGCCGTTCGCCGACCGCGGCACCTTCCCGATTCCGAACGAGATCGAGGACGACGATGCGGTGCTCTGCACCGACGCGTTTCCGACCGGCTACCAGGCGGCCGAAATGGCCGGCATCAAGCGCGGCGATTCCGTGGTGATCTTCGGCGCGGGGCCGATCGGGCTGTTCGCCGCGAAGAGCGCCTGGTTCATGGGTGCCGGGCGCGTGCTGATCGTCGACGAGTACGACTACCGCCTGGAGTTCGCGCAGCGCTTCGCGCAGTGCGAGACGCTGAACTTCCGCAGCGTGCGCGACATCGTCTGGTATCTGAAGCGCAGCTCGGACTGGCTGGGCTGGGATGCGGCCATCGACGCGGTCGGCTGCGAGGCGCGCGGCAGCGCGTTCCAGCGCCTGTTCGGCATCCATCCGTTCAAGCTCGTCGGCGGCGTCGCCACGGCGATCAACTGGTCGATCGATGCGGTGCGCAAGGGCGGGGTCGTGTCGATCATCGGCGCGTATGGGCCGGTGCTGAACGCCGTGAAGATCGGCGATGCGATGAACAAGGGCCTCACGGTGCGCTCCAACCAGGCCTGCGTGCTGCGCTACCTGCCGCGTTGCCTCGAGCACATCCGCGCGGGACACGTCCGGCCGAGCGAGATGATCACGCATCGCTTCCCGCTGGAGGAGATCGGCGAGGCCTATCACATGTTCGCGAGCAAGCTGGACGGCATCGTCAAGCCGCTCGTGATACCCCCTTCGGTCCCCGGCGCCTCGCGCCGCTTGCAGTAGTGAGGCACGTCATGCCCGATCAGCACCTTGGATCTTCTTCGCGCGACCTGCTGGATCGTCCGGTCCCGGGCGGGGTGTCCTTGAGCAGCGAACGGCGCCGCACCGTGGATCGCGCCGCCGAGATTCCCGGCTGGGGCTCGGACCTGGATCCCGCGAACCGGCCGGGCGTGCCGCGTGATCGCGCGCCGCAACTCGGACCTGAGTCGCTGTACATCGACGTGAAGCCGCAGCGGGCGCCGCATCGCATCCACAAGTCGACCGAGCACGCGCGGCTTACGCCGGTGTTCGGCACTTCGTGCCCGCCCCGCGGCCTGAGCGGACGCATGCGCGATTTCGCGTATCGACTCAGCGAGGGCCGGCTGACGCGCTGGGTCGCCTTGCTGGCCGCCGACCGCGTCAACATGGTCGAAGGCGTGCTCGCGGACCTGGTGCAGCTGCGGCCGCCGAACGTGGTGCGCGAGATGGGGCTGCGCAGCGAGTGGCGCCACAACCGCAAGCGCGTATATCGCGTGGCGGCCGTGTCCGCCGCGGCGCTCGCCATCTATCTGCTCGCGCGGCGCCGCCGTCGCTGAAGGTGGTGCGCGGGGCGGACGGCGGTCCGCCCCGCTGCACGCATCGCATCAATTCACGCGCCGGCTGCCGTCCACCTCGCCGCGCCAGCCGCCGGTCTCGCCGCCGCGCCGCTCGATGAATTCCTTGAAGTCGCGGACGCTGTGCTCGACGCGCGACGTGAACATGCCGAGCGCATCGCCCACGTTCTCGACCACGCCTTCCGGATCATAGGCCATGATGAGCCGCACGCGCGTGCGCTCGGGGCCGAGCGGCTCGAAGCGCACGGTGCCGGCATTGGCTGCGCCGGAAACGCTCTTCCAGGAGATCCGCCGGTCCGGCTCCTGCTCCGTGATCTCCGCGTCCCACTCCTTTTCCTTGCCCCAGACCTCGGCGCGCCAGTGCAGGTGCGTGTCGTCCAGCTGCCGCACCTCCTTCACGCCCTCCATGAAATTCGGGAAATCCTCGAACTGCGTCCACTGGTTGTAGACGGTGCTCACCGGCTGGTTCACCTCGACTGTCTTTTCCACCTGTTCCATGGCCGTCTCCTCTCGGTTCAAAGCCTGGAGATTGCGGGTTTGCGCGCGGCGCCGCTGCGGGCGGTTGGCCGCAAGCGCTGTCGGCTACATCCCGCGAAAGCGGTACTGGAACGCGCTGCTGACGGGCAACACGTCGCCGTGTCCGCGCAGCGTGAGCCGCAGCCTGCCGTCCGGGTCCTTCTCGACCGCGCGGATCGCGCCGACACGCACGATCACGCTCCGATGCACCTGCCAGAAAGT
>DASTHJ010000384.1:0-5822 GCA_035718265.1 Steroidobacteraceae bacterium
GTCGAGCGGCATGTCGGTCATGGAAGTCTCCCATCGCAGCAAGGCGTTCATCGCCGTCGCCCAGGAGGCCGAAGCCGACCTGCGCGAGCTGCTGAACATCCCGGCGAACTACAAGGTGCTGTTCCTGCAGGGCGGCGCCACCGGCATGTTCTCGGCGATCCCGATGAACCTGGCCACGGCCGATTCCACGGTCGACTACGTCAACACCGGTGCCTGGTCGAAGAAGGCCATCTCGGAGGCCAAGCGCTTCTGCAAGGTCAACGTCGCCGCCGACGAGGCCGCGTCCAACTACTCCACGGTGCCGGCGCAGTCGGCGCTCAAGCTCACGCCGGATGCGGCGTATTTCCATTACACGCCGAACGAGACCATCGGTGGCGTGGAGTTCGACTACGTGCCCCAGACGGGCAACGTGCCGCTGGTCGCGGACTTCAGCTCCACCATCCTGTCGCGGCCCATCGACGTGTCGAAGTACGGGCTGATCTACGCCGGCGCGCAGAAGAACATCGGCCCGGCGGGCATCGTGGTCGTGATCGTGCGCGAGGACCTGATCGGCAAGGCGCGGCCTGGCACGCCCATGATCTGGGACTTCAAGTCCATGGCCGACGAAGGCTCGATGCTGAACACGCCGCCGACCTTCGGCTGGTACTTCGCGGGCCTGGTGTTCAAGTGGCTCAAGAAGCAGGGCGGCCTCAAGGCCATCGGGGAGCGCAATCGCGCCAAGGCGGCGAAGCTGTACGAGTTCATCGAGGGCAGCGGCTTCTACCGCAGCCCTGTCGCCAGGAACGCGCGCTCCTGGATGAATGTGCCGTTCACGCTCGCCAAGCCCGACCTCGACAAGACTTTCTGCGCCGAGGCCGCCAAGGCGGGCCTCGTGAACCTCGAGGGCCACCGCTCGGTGGGCGGCATGCGTGCGTCCATCTACAACGCCATGCCGCCGGAAGGCGTCGATGCGCTGATCAGGTTCATGAAGGAGTTCCAGGCGCGCAACGCCTGAAGAAGCGGTGGCGGGTAAAAGTGGTGTCAGGCAGGAATTTTTTTCGACGTCGCGGAACATGAAGTGACATTGGAAAAAATCCCTGCCTGACACCACTTTTTCCCCACCACTCACCGACCGTCGGCAATAACGTCGACGGCGTCAACGCCCAGGCAATAACGCCTGCGCCAGGAGTCAGACGATGCGATTCAAGATCCAGACCCTCAACAACATCTCCATCAAGGGCCTCGAGCGCCTGCCCCGCGAGCGCTTCGAAGTGGCCTCCGAGATCAACAACCCCGACGCCATCCTGGTGCGCTCGGCCGACATGCACAAACTGGCGCTGCCGGACAGCCTGCGGGCCGTCGGCCGCGCCGGCGCCGGCACCAACAATATCCCGGTCGAGGCGTTGTCGAAGAAGGGCATCCCGGTGTTCAACGCGCCCGGTGCGAACGCCAATGCCGTCAAGGAGCTGGTGCTCGCCGGCATGTTCCTGGCCGCGCGCAACATCACGCAGGCCTGGACCTTCGCCAAATCGCAGACCGGCGACGACCACGCCATCGACGTGGCCGTCGAGAAGGGCAAGAAGAACTTCGTCGGCTTCGAGCTGCCGGGCCGCACCCTCGGCGTCATCGGGCTGGGCGCCATCGGCGTGGAAGTCGCCAATTCCGCGCTGGGTCTGGGCATGAAGGTGCTCGGTTACGACCCGCAGATCACCGTGCAGCGCGCCTGGCAGCTCTCGTCGAACGTCGAACAGGCGCTGTCGCTCGACGACCTGTTCGTGCGCTCGGACATCATCACCGTGCACGTGCCGCTCATGGCCGAGACGCGCGGACTGGTCAACGAGGCGCGCCTCAAGCTGATGCGCAAGAACGGCGTGATCCTGAACTTCGCGCGCGCGCCCATCGTCGACGAGAAGGCGGTGATCGCCGCGCTCGACGACGGCCGCCTGCAGGGCTACGTCTGCGACTTCCCGACCAATGCCACCAAGGATCACCCGAAGATCGTCACGCTGCCGCACCTCGGCGCCTCGACCAACGAGGCCGAGGACAATTGCGCGATCATGGTGGCCGAGACCGTCAAGGACTACCTGGAAAACGGCAACATCAAGAACAGCGTGAACTTCCCCGAGGTCGTGCTGCCGCGGGCGCCGCGCACCTCGCGCATCTGCATCGCCAACAGCAACGTGCCTAACATGGTCGGCCAGATCTCGACCGCCCTGGCCGGCGCGACGCTCAACATCGCCGAGCTGCTCAACAAGTCCAAGGGCGAATACGCCTATACGCTGATCGACACCGACGGTGCGGTGGATAGCGGCGTGCTGGACAAGATCCGCGCGATCTCGGGCGTGCTGGCCGCGCGGGTGATATAAACCCGGGCATGGCAAAGCGCCGCGCAGTCCCGAAGAACGATCGGAAAAAGTCCCGGCCGGGGGCGGGGGCCGTCCCCGCCGCCGCCGCCACGCCCATCGAAGACCTGCGTGCGCAGATCGACGGCGTGGACGCGCGCATCCACGAGCTGCTCAACGAACGCGCGCGCCTGGCGCGACAGGTCGGCATCTCGAAGCACGCCGACGGGCACACGGTCGATTTCTACCGCCCCGAGCGCGAGGCGCAGGTATTGCGCATGGCGCGCGAGCGCAACCAGGGACCGCTGCGCACCGAGGAGATCCTGCGGCTGTTCCGCGAGATCATGTCTGCCTGCCTCGCGCAGGAAGAGCCGCTCAAGGTGGGCTATCTCGGCCCGGAGGGCACCTTCTCGCAGACCGCCACGCTCAAGCACTTCGGCCACTCGGTGCGCGCGCTCGCGCTGTCCTCGGTGGACGAGGTGTTCCACGAAGTGGAAGCCGGTCTCGCCGACTTCGGCGTGGTGCCCGTGGAGAATTCCACCGAGGGCTCGGTCAACCACACGCTCGACAACCTCATGGGCTCGCCGCTCAAGATCTGCGGCGAGGTGGAGCTGCGCATCCACCAGTTCCTGATGGGCAGCATGGATCGGCTCGAGCGGATTCGGCGAATCTGCAGCCATCCGCAGTCACTGGCGCAATGTCGCGGCTGGCTGGATGCGCACCTGCCGGGCGTCGAACGCATCCCGGTGACGAGCAATGCCGAGGCCGCGCGCCGCGCGCGCGACGAGGAGGGCACGGCCGCCATCGCCGGTGAGACCGCCGCCGACGTCTATGGGCTGAAGCTGCTTGCCACCGAGATCGAGGACCGGGACGACAACACCACGCGCTTCTTCGTCGTCGGCCGCAAGATCTTCAAGCCTTCCGGCGACGACCGCACCACCATCCTGTGCTCGGCGCTGCACACCGATTCGCCCGGTGCGCTGTTCCGGCTGCTCGAGCCGCTGGCGAAGCACAAGGTCAGCATGACGCGCATCGAGTCGCGGCCTTCGCACCGCAAGAAATGGGACTACGTGTTCTTCCTCGACATCGACGGCCATGCCGAGGATCCGCACGTGGCGCGTGCGCTCGAGGCGCTGAAAAAGCGCGCCTCGCTGTTCCGCGTGCTGGGTTCCTATCCCCGCGCGGTGTCGTAGAGGCGGTGCCGGGCACCAATTGCCGTAATTGGATGAACGAATGAATCCCTCGGACGGCGACCCAATTACGCCAATTGGTGCCCGGCACCACCCAGCTCCTGGTGAGCTGGCCGCCGAGCACGTCCGCACGCTCGCTCCGTACGTGCCCGGCAAGCCCATCGAAGAGCTGGAACGCGAGCTCGGCATCCGCGACATCATCAAGCTCGCGTCCAACGAGAATCCGTTCGGCCCGAGTCCGCTCGCCGTCGAGGCGATGCAGCGCGCGCTGGCCGACACCTGGCTGTACCCGGACGGCAGCGGGCATCTGCTCAAGCAGAAGCTCGCGAAGCAGCTCGGAGTCACGGTCGAGCAGATCACGCTCGGCAATGGCTCGAACGACGTGCTGGTGCTGCTGGCCGGGGCGTTCCTCGCGCCCGGCCTCGAAGCGGTCTATTCGCAATATGGTTTCGCGGTCTATCCCATCGCCATCCATGCGACTGGCGCCCGCGGCGTGTGCGTGCCGGCATTGCCGCGCGGTTCGCCGATGGAGCTGGGCCATGACCTGCCGGCCATGGCGCGCGCCATCAACGAGCGCACGCGCATCGTGTTCATCGCCAACCCCAACAACCCGACCGGCACCTGGGTGGAAGCGCGCGAGCTCGAATCCTTCGTCGCCGCCGCGCCACGTCACGTGCTGGTGGCGCTGGACGAGGCGTATTTCGAATACACGGCGGGCATGCCGCTGCAGAACGGCATCGAGTGGCTGGAGCGCTATCCGAATCTCGTGGTGTTCCGCACGTTCTCGAAGGCGTACGGCCTGGCCGGCGTGCGCGTGGGTTACGCGGTCAGCCATCCATCGGTCGCCGACATGCTGAATCGCGTGCGCCAGGCATTCAACGTGTCGACGGTGGGGCTCGCCGGCGCCGCCGCCGCGCTCGACGATCCGACGCACATGGCTGCCGCCGTGAACGTCGCCATCGCCGAACGGGCGCGGGTCACCGCGCGGCTGCGCGAGCTCGGCACCACCGTGGTGCCTTCGGCCGGCAACTTCCTGCTGCTGCATGCCGGGCCGAACGCGCGGGGACGGTTCGATGAGCTGCTGCGCCGGGGCATCATCGTGCGGCCGGTGGGCAACTACCAGCTGCCGGAGCATCTGCGCGTCACGCTCGGCACGGCGGAGCAGAACGATCGTTTCCTGCGCGCCTGGGAAGCTTGATAGCCTGCGCGCCTGAATGACCGCAGCCGCCGCCCCGACCCAGGTCCCCATCGTCACCATCGACGGCCCCTCCAGCTCCGGCAAGGGCACCATCAGCCGGCTCGTTGCCGCGCGCGTCGGCTGGCACCTGCTCGACAGCGGTGCGCTCTACCGGCTGGTGGCGCTCGCGGGCATGCGCAAACGGCTGGATCCGGATGACGTCGAAAATCACGTCGCGCAGGCGCGTGCCATGCACGTGGAGTTCGGGGCCGGTCCGCAGGGCGAGGAGCGCGTGCTGCTGGAGGGGGACGACGTCACGCGCGAGATCCGCACCGAACAGGCCGGAGCAGGGGCCTCCCGGGTGGCCGCCTGGCCGGCCGTGCGGGCCGCCCTGACCGACCGCCAGAGGGCCTTCGCCAAGCCCCCCGGCCTGGTGGCCGATGGCCGCGATATGGGCACCGTCATCTTTCCGGAGGCCCGCCTGAAGGTCTTCCTCACCGCGAGCGCCGAAGAAAGGGCCCAAAGGCGCTATAAGCAGTTGATCGAGAAGGGTTCCGCTGCTAGTCTTGCCGCCCTTTCGCGGGAGATCGCGGAGCGCGATCTGCGGGATTCCACCCGCCAGGTCGCGCCGCTCAAGCCCGCGCCGGACGCGCAGCTACTCGACTCCACTGGTTTGAGTATCGAGGCCGTCGTCGAGCGGGTCCTCTCGCTCGGGCGCGAGCGGGGTCTCTGGCCCAAGGGATAGTCGAGTCGATTTTCAGGTTGCTTCGCACGGACGCGGAGCGTTCATCAACATCCTCAGAGGGACGGATTTCCTCCGAGCTGCAATAACACGGGCGTGCAACTCGCCCGTGCGAGTGAGTACATGACAGAAAGTTTTGCCCAGCTCTTCGAACAGAGCCTCGCCAACCAACGCATCCGCCCCGGCATGATCCTCTCCGGCCTCGTCGTCGACGTGGGCACGGACATGGTGGTCGTCAACGTGGGCCTGAAGTCCGAAGCGGTGATCCCGCTCGAGCAATTCAAGAACGAGAAGGGTGAGGTCGAGGTCAAGGCCGGTGACACCGTCGAGGTCGCGCTCGACGCGATGGAAGACGGCAGCGGCGAGACGCGCCTCTCGCGTGAGAAGGCCAA
>DASTHJ010000385.1:0-10578 GCA_035718265.1 Steroidobacteraceae bacterium
GTCATTGCCGAGCTGGTGGACGTCAAGGCACGTCGCGACACCGTCACCTACCTGGAGACGCTGTGGCAGGCCGATCCCTCCTCGATGGTGGACGCCACGCAGAATCCGCTGGCGCGCGTGCACGCCGGTTCGCGGCATCTCGCGATCCGCTTCGCGCGCCTGGTGGTCGACGGCCGCGTGCACCACATCATCGCGTCGATCGAACGCATCTCGGCGCCGCGCGTCGTGCCGCACACCATCGAAGTTCCGGTGCTGGACGAGGACACGTTCGCCAGGCGGCTGGCCGGCGAAACCGGCACGCGCCCGGCGTTGCAGCCCGATTCGCTGCCGCAGATCTCCGCGCATGCGCTGGAGGCCGGGGTCGCCGAACAGGCCGCGCCGCCGCCGAACCCCGTGCAGGTGGCGGCGGAAGTGCTGCTCGCCGCGACGGCCGACACGGCCGCGACGGGCGACAACGCGACGACCGCCACGACGGGCGGCCCGCGCGGAGAGCTCGGCCCGCTGGACGCGACCGAGGACTCGCTGCCGTCGGTCAATACGCCCACCGTCACCGGCACGGCCGGCAACACGGGCGAAGTGTTCGCGCTGTCCATGCCACCGATGACCGAGGCATCGGCCGCCACGCTGCCGACCGAAGTGGGCAGCGCCGAGCAGCACCTCGCCACGACGATCACCTCGCCCGAGACGGCGCGGGCTGCCGCCTCGCCCGCGGCCGACGCAGCCCCGAACCGCGCGCCAGTGCCCGATCCGGCTTCGATCGTCGATCCGGCGGACGCGCGGCTCTCGGCGGTGCTCAAGGAAGTCATGCACGTCGAGGCCGCGCGCCTGGAGAATTTCCTGGGCGAGGCACGCGACAAGGCGGGCCAGCTGCGCGCCATCCTCAAATTGCCCGCGCGCGATCCGCAGGCCTTCCGCGAGAAGCTGGTGCTGATCCTGGAGCTGATCCGCGGCATCCACGCGCGCGCGCAGCGGCTGCCGCTGCCGTCGGTGTGCGAGCGCGCGGAAGCCTTCGAGACCGCGCTCGGCAAGCTGCGCGACAAGCAGGACCTCTCGGGCAACGATTTCCTGCCCATCGCGGTCAAGCTCGACGACCTGCTGAGCCACCTGGCCATCCAGGGCGAAGTGGTCACACGGCTGCGCGAGTGGCGCGTGCAGAACGGCGTCTCGGGCCCGCCGGCCACGGACACCACGCAACGCTCGGTCACGATGACCGGCACGACCATCCGCCAGCCGAAGCTGCGCGCCGGCGCGGACGCGACCACGATCTCCGGCCCACCCTCCGAGACGCAGAAGGCCAAGCGCCTCTCGGACCTCTCGCAGGAGAGCCTGCAGGAGATGGCGCAATTCCTGGCCGACATGTACGCCAAGCGCGTCTCGCTGGTCTGCGTGGGACTGGAAGACGTGCCCGCCAGTTACCGCCGCGCCGTCGAGAAGATCCTGGGACAGCTGATCCACAACGCGGTACGCCATGGCCTCGAGACGCCGGCCGATCGTGCGGTCAAGGACAAGCCCGAGATCGGCACGGTCGCCATCCAGTTCGTGCGCGCGGGCGCCGAGGGCTACCAGCTCAGCGTGCAGGATGACGGCCGCGGCCTGGACCACGAGCGGATCCGCGCCGAAGCCGTGCGCCAGGGCGTGCTCACGGCCGACGTGGCCGCGACCATCGACCCGCGCAAGCTCGCCAGCCTGATCTTCCGCCCCGGCTTCACGACGGCTGCGGATGGCGCCCGCGGCATCGGCATGGACGTGGTGCGCGACCTGGTCAACAAGGCCGGGGGTCGCGTCGGCATCGCCACCAAGCCCGGCGAGTACACGCGCTTCCGCATCAGCTTGCCGCACGAGAAGAGCGCGGGCGCGGCCGTCGCCTGACGGTCCGGCGACGGTCACGCGCGCCGGCTGCGGAAGGTGATCGAGTAGCGCGGCACCCCGACCGGCGCGATGCTGTGTTCCCACAGTTCGCGGATCTCGCCCGTCAGCAGATAGGCCGAGCGCGGCGGCGCATCCAGCGAGAAGCGCTCGAAACCCGCGCCGCGGCGCCGGCGGAATCGCAACGTGCAGGGCGAGAGCAGCGACAACCCGAACACACGATCGAACACCGGCCGGTCCCGATGCCAGCCGATGCCCGCGCCCACCGGATAGCGGATCACGAGCGCCTGCTCGAGAGCGCCGGCCTCGAGGCCCGCGAACGCGGCGGCGCGCGCGCGCAGTGATTGCAGGAACTGCGGGATGGGCGGCGCCGGCTCGACGCGCGCCTGGCCGAAGTCGTAGCGCCAGCCGAACGAGACGGTCTCGCGATTGCCGGTCCAGCCGTGGAACTCGAAGGGACGGAGCGGCAGGCGCCCGGCTGCCGCAAGCAGTTCGCGCTCCTCGTCCGCGCTGACGAACTCTTCGCGGAACTCCAGCCCCGGCGGAGCCGCCGCGAACAGGCTGCGTTGCGTCACCGGGCCGCGCACCATTCAGTTCACGCGCGAGCAGCGGAAATGGTCGCGCACGTGGTGGTTGAAGAACCAGCCCTTGGAGAACGCGCGCCGCATCGAGTCGTAGATCTCCTCCGGCACGCCGTGATAGCGATAGCGCCGGCCGGAGACGAACACCACGTCGAGGTAGTGATCGATCGGATCGTAGTGGAAGGTGCGGATCACGGCGGACGGCATGGCCCGGTGACGCGCCGCGCGACCCGGGAGTTCCCGCTTTGCGGGAACACTCCTACGCGCCCTTGCCGACTTCCTTTTCCTTCTCGAAGCGCCGCCCCAGCCACCAGCCGTTGAAGGCCCAAAGGGCCGCGACCGCCGCGGCGGTCATCGCCTGGGCGACGCCACCCATGCCGATCACGTCCAGCAACTTCTTGAGCTGTGCGAAGCCGGCATCGGCAATGCGATACACCGCCACGTCGCAGACGTTCTTGGCCTTGTACTTGCTTTCCTTGTCGACCTTGCTGAACAGCATTTCCCGGCCGGGCCGGATCAGCGCGTACTCGCCCCAGCGGCGGATCACCATCGCCGCCGCCAGCACGCTGAACGTGCCGAACGCCGCGTACACCGTGAGGCCGAACACCATGATGAAGGGCACCGTCACCAGCAACGCGATCACGCCGATGCGCGTGGCGATGAACCCGGTGAGCGACAGCTGCGTGATGATGACCAGCGTCTGCACGGTGGCGTCGAGGCTGGCGAACACCTGGGTACGCGCGGCCAGCTGCTCGAACTGCTTCTCGACCAGCTCCAGCTGTTCGAAGTACAGGAAGGTGTTGATGGCGGAAATGCCGGCGATGAACAGCGCGATGCCCAGCAGGTAGGGATTGCGCAGCACCAGCGTGAAGCCCGCGAACGGATTGCCGCCGAGCGCGCGTTCCCGCTCCGACAACTGCGCCGGGCCGGAGGCCGCGGCCGGCGCGATGTGCCGCCACTGCGCGAGCAGCACGCGCGACAGCACGATGGCGACGAAGTACAACGCCGCGCCGAGGTACAGCACGCCCGCGTTGCCGATGCTCTTGACGAACAGCGCCGTGGCGCTCGGGCCCAGCAGCGCGCCCAGCGTTCCGCCGGCCGCGATGAAGCCGAACAGCCGCTTGGTCTGCTCGCTCGAGAGCATCTCGAGCATGAAGCTCCAGAACACCGAGACCAGCAGCAGGTTCATCACGCTGATCGCCACGTAGAACACGCGCGCCACCATCGGGTCCGGCGAGCCGCCCTGGAAGACCTGCGCGGTGAACACGAAGGCCAGCGACATGAAGCCGTAGATGGCCGGCAGCAGGATCGCGCGGCGTACGCGCGCCACCAGCCAGCCGTAGAAAGGCACGATCAGGATGGCGAACAGCGCGGTGAAGAACCAGAGGTTCTGGGTGGCTTCCCGGCCGAGCACCGTGCCGATGGTCTCGCGCACCGGGCGCACCGCGAAGTAGCCGCCGAGCACGCAGAACAGCAGCGCAAAGCCGGTGACGACGATGCGTGCTTCGGCGCCGTTGGCGGGGAACCACGGCGATTTTTCGGGCCGTGGAGTGGCGCCCTGGGGTGAATTCATCGTTGGCGATTCTAGGTAAGTGGAGCGTCGTGGGCCAGCGCGGGCAAGCCCGAAAGATCGATCTGCAAGCCAGGATGTGAGACCGTGGCGCTTGCGCCGCGTTCACGCAGTTTGTCCGCCAGGGCCCGGGCGGCCTCGGGTTCACCGTGCACCAGGAATACCGGTGGCCGGTCGCGGAAGCTTCCGTACCAGCGCAGCAGCTGCGCCTGGTCGCCGTGCGCTGACAAGCCGCCGAGCGTATGGATGCGCGCCGCGACCGGCACGCGTCGGCCGTGGATCCGGACTTCCTCGAAGCCGTCGACGAGCTGCCGGCCCAGCGTGCCGGGCGCCTGGAAGCCGGTGATCAGCACGTGGCATTCCGCGCGCGACAGGTTGTGCCGCAGGTGATGCAGGATTCGGCCGCCGTTCGCCATCCCGGAGCCCGCGATGATGATGGCGCCCGCCTCGATGCGGTTGATGGCGCGCGAATCCTCGGCGCTTTCCGCCAGCACCAGGTTCGGCAGCGGCGGCATGCCGCGGAAGCTGGCCCGCAGCCGGGTCGCTTCCTCGTCCATGCGCTCCGGGTGCCGCCAGTACACGCGGCTGGCGGCGATCGCCATCGGACTGTCGAGGAATATCTTCCAGCGCGCCAGCCGCCACTCGGCGTAGTGCTGCGCCAGTAGATAGAGGAACTCCTGGCTGCGGCCGATCGCGAAGGCGGGCACGACGACGTTGCCGCCGTCGCGCGCCGCCTGTTCGAGCAGCGCGCCGAGTTCGTGCGCCGTGTCCTCGCGCCGGCGATGCAGCCGGTCGCCGTAGGTGCTCTCCATGAGCACCAGATCCGCGCAGCTCATCGCGTGCGGGTCCTGCAGGATGGGCGCGTCGTACTGGCCGAGATCGCCGGAGAACACCAGCTTGCGGCGCAACTCCGCTGCGCCCGGCGCCTGGCGTTCGCCGATCCACAGTTCGAGACTCGAGGAGCCGAGGATGTGCCCCGCCTCGCGCACGCACACCGTGACGCCGGGCAGCAGCTCGCGCGGCACGTCGTACGGGACGGTCTTCACCTGGCGCATGACCGATTCGACGTCGGCCAGGTCGAACAGCGGCGCGATGCGCTCCCCGCCCGCGTCCCGGCTGGCGCGCTCGGCATCGCGCAGCGCCAGCTCCGCCGCGTCCCGCAACAGGATCGGCAGCAGGTCGGCGCAGGCCGGGTTCGTGTAGATAGGCCCGCGGAAACCGCGCCGCACCAGCAGCGGCAGGCGACCACAATGATCGAGGTGCGCGTGGCTCAGCACCACCGCATCGACCGCGGCGGGCTCGAACGGGAATGCGCGCCGGTTGCGCGCCGTCGCGTCGGCGCCGCCCTGGATCAGGCCGCAGTCCAGCAGCAGCTGGCGCCCGCCGGCACGCACGATGTGGCAGGACCCGGTCACCTCGCCGGCGGCACCGAAAAATTCGAGCTGCATGGGGAGCGGTACATTAACATCGAAGCCACGCATCCACGTTCGTGGGTCGCGTGCCAGGAGGCGACCATGGACGATCCCGCACGCTCGCATCTCGACCGCCGCAGCTTCCTGATCGGTGGCGCGGTCATCGGCGCCAGCCTGTATGTCGGCATGCGCATCGCCGAAAACCGCTTCGACGAGCGCGCGACGTCGGGCAAGTTGTTCCGACCGAATGCCTTCCTGCGCATCTCGCCCGACGATTCGGTGACCGTGATCATCGGCAAGTCGGAGATGGGCCAGGGTGTGTACACCGGGCTCGCGATGGCCGCCGCCGAGGAGCTGGACATCGATCCGCGGCGCGTCGCGGTGGAGTTCGCGCCGGCCGATGCGGCGTTCAACGTGCCGTTCGCGCCCATGCAGTTCACGGGCGGCAGCATGAGTACCAGCACCACGTACATGCCGCTGCGCGAGGCCGGCGCGCGGGCGCGCGCCATGCTGCTCGCGGCCGCGGCGAAGCGCTGGAACGTCGCCGCCGATGCGTTGCGCACCGAGGACGGACGCGTGCTGCACGGCGAGCGGTCGCTGAGCTACGGCGCGCTGGCGGATGCCGCCTCGAAGGAGGTCGTGCCCGCGGAAATCCGGCTCAAGGATCCCGCGCAGTTCCGTTTTCTGGGCAAGCCGCAGAAGCGGCTAGATACGCCGGTGAAGGTGGACGGCAGCGCGAAGTTCGGCCTCGACATGCGCCTGCCCGACATGGTGTTTGCCGTCGTCGAACGCCCTCCGGTGATCGGCGCGAAGCTGCGCGCGGTGGACGACGGCGCCGCGCGCGCCGTGCCGGGCGTGATCGACGTGCACGTAATTCCTTCCGGCGTCGCCGTCTATGCCACCAACACCTGGGCGGCGCGTCGTGGGCGCGAGGCGCTGACGCTCGACTGGGACGAGGGCCCTAACAAGGACCTGTCGACCGCCGGCCTGCGCGCCGAATTCCGCCGGCTCGCCGGCCAGCCGGGCGCGGTCGCCACCCAGCGCGGCGACGTGCGCGCCGCGCTCGGCGGGGCGACGAAGCGCCTGGACGTGGAGTACGAGCTGCCCTATCTCGCGCACGCCGCCATGGAACCGCTCAACTGCCTGGCGCACGCGCGGCCCGATGGCTGCGACCTGTACTACGGCACGCAGGCGCAATCACTGGATCGCGATGCCGTGGCCGAGGCGCTCGGACTGGATCCGGCCACCGTCAAGGTACACACCGCATTCCTCGGCGGCGGCTTCGGCCGGCGTGCGCAGCGCCATTCCGAGGTTGCCGTGGAGGCTGCGCAGGCCTCGCGCGCGATCGGCAGGCCCGTGCAGGTGGTGTGGACGCGCGAGGACGACACGCGCGGTCTGTCGTACCGGCCGTTCGTGGTGTCGCGCATCCGCGCCGGCCTCGATGCGCAGGGCAACGCGGTCGCATGGCAGCAGTGCATCGTGAGCCAGCCGGTGCTGCGCGGCGGGCGCTTCGAGGCATTCATCCCGCAGGGCTCGGCATTCGATCCCTCGAGCGTCGAGGGCGCTTCGGACATGCCGTACACCATTCCCAACCTGCTGGTCGACACGCACGAGGGCAATCGCACGGTGCCGATCCTCTGGTGGCGCTCGGTCGGCCATTCACACACCGCGTTCACCGTGAACTGCGGCATGGACGAGCTGGCCGCGCTCGCCGGCGAAGACCCGGTCGAATTCCGCCGCAAGCTTCTGGGCAAGGATCCGCGCTTCCTGGCGGTGCTCGACAAGGCCGCGCAGATGAGCGGCTGGGGCACGCCCTTGCCAGCGGGCCGCGGCCGCGGCATCGCCATCCAGAATTCCTTCGGCAGCATCGTCGCCGAGGTGGCCGAGGTTTCCGTGCAGGGCAGCGACGTGCGCGTGCACAAGGTGTGGTGCGCGATCGACTGCGGCTTCGCGGCCAATCCGAGCGGCGTCGTCGCGCAGATGGAGAGCGCGATCAACTTCGGGCTCACGGCCGCGCTGTACGGCGAGATCACCTTCGAGAACGGGCGCGTGCAGCAGAGCAATTTCCACGACTACCCGATCCTGCGCATCGACGCGGCGCCGGAAATCGAGGTGGCCATCATCAATTCCGGCGAGCAGATGGGCGGCGCCGGCGAACCCGGCACGCCGCCGATCGCGCCGGCGGTCGCCAATGCGATCTACGCGGCGACCGGCAGGCGCGTGCGGAAATTGCCCATCACGAAAAACTTCGCCTGAAGAAATGGGGACATTCCCCGTTTCCAGGAAACGGGGACAGTCTCAATCCGCATTCCCGAGATAGTCGAGCGCGACCTGCGTGATGGCGCGCGTCGCCAGCGGCAGCGCCTTCTCATCGAGGTAGAACAATGGTGAATGATTCGCCGGCGCGGAGGCGGGGTCGGTACCCGGTGGCGTGACTCCGACGAAGAAATAGAAGCTCGGCACCTCTTGCGCGAAGAACGCGAAATCCTCACCCGCGGTGATCAGCGAGATCTCGCCAACGTTGCGATCGCCGGCCACCTTGCGCAGGCTCGGCAGCACGCGCGCCGTGAGCTTCGGGTCGTTGTACAGCACCGGATTGCGGTAATCCTCGAGCGTGAACGTGGCCGTCGCGCCGTTCGCCGCGGCCGTCTGCTCGACCATGCGCCGCGCGGCCTGCGTGACCTGCAGGTACTGCGCCTCCTCGAAGGTGCGGATCGTGCCGGTCAGTTCCACCTGGTCGGGAATGATGTTGCTGCGCACGCCGCCCTCGATCGTTCCCACGGACACGATCGCCGGATTGCGCGTGATGTCGAGCTGCCGGCTCACGATGGTCTGCAGGCCATTGACGATCTGTGCCGCGGTCACGATGGGATCGACGCCCTGCCAGGGTCGCGCGCCGTGCGTCTGCCGGCCGCGCACGACGGCGCTCCAGACCTGCGATCCCGCCATCAGGGGCCCGGAACGGTAGCCGATGAACCCGGTGTTGAACGCCGCCCAGGCATGCCAGCCGAACATCACCTCGGGCGCGTACTTCTCCAACAGGCCCTCCTTCAGCATCACGGATGCGCCGCCCTGCTCGCCCGCCGGCGCGCCTTCCTCGGCCGGCTGGAACACGAACAGCACGTTGCCGCGCCACGCGGAGCGGCTCCTGGCCAGCACTTCCGCGACCCCCATGAGCACGGCCACGTGCGCGTCGTGCCCGCAGGCGTGCATCACGCCCACCTGTTCGCCGAGGTAGTTAGCCCGGGCGCTCGAGCGGAACGGCAGCTCGGTGCGTTCCACGACCGGCAGCGCGTCCATGTCGGCGCGCAGCGCGATCGTCGGACCCGGCTGACCCGACTTCAGAAGGCCGGCAACGCCCGTGTGGGCGATGCCGGTCTGCACTTCCAGCCCGAGCCGCCGCAGGTGATCGGCGACCAGCTTCGCGGTGCGGATCTCGCGGTTGGAGAGCTCCGGATGCTGGTGCAGGTCGCGGCGCCAGGCGAGCACCTTCGAATCCACCGTCGCCAGTTCCTGCTGCACGTCGGCGCGTGCGCCCGGAACCAGACCGGCCAGCAGCGCAACCCAGATTGGTGCCCGCAGTGCACACGTGTAGGTCATCGTCGACATGCGGAACCGAGCATGCGCCGATTGGTCGCACTACTGCAACGCTCCGATACTCGACCACTGGTCATGCACATCGTCGATGCCACCTTGTTCTACTCGCCGACCAGCGGCGGCGTGAAGCGCTATCTGCTCGCCAAGCACGAGTGGATGCGCGCGCACACCAGCTGGCGGCACAGCATCGTCGTGCCCGGCGAGCAGACACTGCACGCGCCCGACGACGTCTCGACGGTGGCCGGCGGCCGCGTGCCCGGCGCATTCAACTACCGCCTGCCTTTGAATCCGCTGCGCTGGGCGCGCGTCATCGACGCGCTCGAACCCGACCTCATCGAGGTGGGTGACGCGTTCCATCCGGCATGGGCGGCGGCGGCGGTCGCCGAGCGCCGCGGAATTCCGCTGATCGGCTTCTATCATTCGAACTTCCCCGAGCTCGCCGGCCGCCGGCTGGGCAGCGCCGTGCAGAAGCTCATCGAGTGGTACGTCGGCGAGACCTATCAACGTTGCGAGCAGGTGCTCGCGCCCAGCCGCTACATGTGCGAGTACCTGCACGGCATCGGAGTGCGGCACGCCACGTTCCAGCCGCTGGGCGTCGACGTCGACACGTTCGCGCCCTGTCGGACGCGCGATCTGCGCCGCGAGCTCGAACTGCCGCGCGAGGCGCGGCTGCTGGTGTTCGCCGGGCGCTTCTCGGCGGAGAAGAACATCCCGCTGCTGCTCGAGGCATTTCGCCGGCTGGGCGCGCCGTACCACCTGCTGCTGATCGGCGGCGGGGAATCCGGCCGCACCGGCAACGTCACGCGGCTGCCGTACTGCCGCGACAATCGCGAGCTGGCCAGCTACCTCGGCGCGGCGGACGCGTTCGTGCATGCCGGCGTCCATGAAACCTTCGGCCTGGTGGTGCTCGAAGCGCTGGCCTGCGGGCGCCCGGTGGTGGCGATGCGTGCCGGCGCGATACCGGAGCTCATCGACGAGCGCGTCGGCGTGCTGTCCGGGCCGCACCCCGATGCCGTACGTGCCGCCGCGAACCTGGCGGAGGCGATTGCGCTGCTCTACGAGCGTGACCTGGATGCGCTCGGCGCGGCGGCTCGCCGGCACGTGGTGAGCAATTTCGGCTGGTCGCGCGCGCTGCAGACGTTGATGGCGCGTTACCAGGCAGCCGTGAGCGTGCGCCATTTGCCCGCGGTTGCGCAGGCACTGGCCCGCGCCGAACCCACGCACTGACGCGGGGCGCACGCGCTCGTGCGGCGCGCAGTCTTTACGACGAAACGGAAATCGTCAGTTCCAGCCAGACCACTTCAGCAGATGATCCTGCGCCCACTTCACGTCCTCGATGCCGGCGCCGATGCGCAGCTGGTCCACGAAGTTGGCGAAATTGCGCTGCACGGCCTCGGCACCGCCGAAGCGGCGTTCGAACTTCTCGATGATCTCCGGCGAGGCACCGATCACCGAGTAATGCATCTTCGTGTCCATGATCAGGAACACGTCGACGCTGGAGGCGAGCAGGCAGGTCGGATTGGACACCAGGCGCGTGCGCAACCAGCGCGAC
>DASTHJ010000386.1:0-2289 GCA_035718265.1 Steroidobacteraceae bacterium
GCGGACATCGCCTCCCTGCAGCGCACGGTGCGCCTCTACCAGGTGCTCAACGACGCCACGCTGCTCGACGCCTATCGCACCAACGACCAGCGTCTCGCGGCCACGCGGACCCAGCTCGCGGCGCTGCTCACCGAGGAGCCCACGCGCCGCAGCCTCGAGGATTTCGCCACGCTCCACAACGAGATCTCGAGCGCCGTGGCGTCGACGCCGCCCAACAGCACGGCGTTCGCCACGATCCTCGCGCGCATCGACCGCCTCGGCGAACTGGCCGTGTCCATCGCCTCCTCCGGCAACCGCCAGATCGACGCGCGCCTGCAGGCCATGCAGCAGCAGACCACCAGCACGCAGAAGCGGCTGTTCTGGCAATCGGCGCTGCTGGTGCCGCTGACGCTGGTCGCCATCCTGTGGCTGACGCGCTCCATCGGCCGCCCGCTGCGCGCCATCGACCGCGCGATCAGCGAGCTCGGCCGCGGCACGTTCTCGCGCGCCATCGAGGTGTCCGGCCCGCACGACCTCGAGCGGCTGGGCGCGCAGCTCGAATGGCTGCGCCTGCGGCTGCTGGATCTCGCGCAGGAGCGCAACCGCTTCCTGCGCCACATGTCCCACGAGCTCAAGACCCCGCTCGCCAACATCCGCGAAGGCGCGGAACTGCTCATGGACGGGGCGGTCGGACCCCTGGACAACTCCCAGCGCGAAGTGGTCGCCATCCTGCGTGACAACGGCATCAAGCTGCACCGGCTCATCGAGAACCTGCTGTCCTTCAGCGCCTGGCAGAAGGAGAGCGTCGGCCTGGACCTGACCGAATTCCGGCTGCGTCCGCTCGTCAAACAGGTTCTCGAAGCCCAGCAACTCACGGTAGTCTCGCAACGCGTGCGGCTCGAGGTGAAGGTGGACGACCTCACCCTGCGCGCCGACCGTGGCAAGCTGCGACTCATCATCGAAAACCTGCTGTCGAATGCCATCAAGTATTCTCCCAAGGGCGGAACCGTCTATCTACATGCGGCCAAACAGGACAACCAGCTCATGATCGACGTCGCCGACGCCGGCAGCGGCATTCCGCACGAGGAGCGCGCGCGCGTGTTCGAGGCGTTCTACACCGGGCGGCCGCCGGCCGGCGTGCAGGTCAAGGGCACGGGCATCGGCCTTTCCGTGGTGCTCGAGTTCGTGAGCGCGCACGGTGGCACCATCGAGATCGTCGACGGCCAGTATCCCGGAGCGCATTTCCGTATCCGCATGCCCCTGCTCTCCGCATCCAATCCCGCACGGACCACCGCCCATGCGGCATGAGCCTGCCTCGATCGCGCGCCGGGCGCTGGTCGCGCTGGGGATGCTGGTGCTGGCCGGCTGCACCGGCCTGACGACCACCCGCGAGTCGACGCAGCCGGTGGTCGACCGCAGCGCCACCGAATCCTCGGTGATCACCAGCTACCTCGACCTGTGCCTCAGGCTGGCGCGCGGCAATCCGGCCGAACAGGCCGAGATCCTCGCCACGGCTAACAACGACTACCGGGCCGCGCCCACGCCGAGCCGCGTCCTGCGTTATGCCATGGTGCTGTCGACGCCGGGACATCCGGGTCATGACCCTGTCGTTGCCCAGCGACTTTTGCACGAAGTACTCGCCAACCCCGAGACTCTGCTGCCTGCGGAACGTGCTCTCGCGTTCCTGCAGTTGCAGCAGGTGGAACGCCAGCAGTCCTTGCAGTCGGACGTGCGGCGCCTGCAGCAGTCCGCCGAGCGCAGCACGAATGACCGTATCGCGCAGCTCACCCGGCGATTGCAGTCCGAGAGCGAGGAAAACAACCGTCTCAAGAAGTTGCTCGCCGAGGCCCAGGCCAAGCTCGACGCCATCGCGAACATCGAGCGCTCGTCCAATGGCGGGCGCCAGACGCAACCGGAGGGACGGAAACCGTAGAGGTTTCTGATGCAAGCCGCCATGCAACTCGCCACGCCACATTCCACCAAGCGCAAAGCGCGCATCCTGGTCGTCGACGACGATCCCGGCCTGCTGCGCCTGCTGACCATCCGCCTGCGCGCGGAGAACTACGAAGTCGAGGCCGTCGAGAGCGCCGCGCTGGCGCTGGCCGCGACCAGCCGCTTCCGGCCGGAGCTGGTGATCACCGACCTGCGCATGGACCAGATGGACGGCATCGGTCTGCTCAAGGAACTGCAGTCGCGCTATCCCGGCCTCAAGGTCATCATCCTCACGGCGCACGGCACGATTCCCGACGCGGTGCACGCCACGCAGCTCGGCGCGTTCGGCTTCCTCACCAAGCCGGTCGACAAGCAGGA
>DASTHJ010000387.1:0-2717 GCA_035718265.1 Steroidobacteraceae bacterium
TGTGGTTCTCCGTCGCATCGGTCATCGTGCTGTATGCCTGCAACCGGCTGCTGAAACGCCGTTTCTGCCAAGTCGACGGTCGTCGCGTGCTGTTCCTGCTGATGGTGCTGCTGATTGGCGCCGGGCTGGTCGTGAACCTGGGACTGAAGAACCACTTCGGACGCGCGAGACCCCGGGACATCGCCGAATTCGGCGGCAGCCTGCAGTTCACGCCCGCCTTCGTCGTCAGCCAAGAATGCCGCACCAATTGCTCGTTCTCCTCCGGTGATGCGGCCGGAGGATTCTTCTCCCTGGCGCTCGCCGTGGCGTTGAGTCGTCGCCGACGCCTGTTCGTCGCCGGGGCCCTGCTGGGCAGCGTCGTATCCGTGGCGCGCATCGCCGTCGGCGCGCACTTCTTCTCCGATACGGTGATGTCGTTTTTCGTGATGTTGATCGTGGCGGACGTTCTCTATTACTACGTGGTCCTGACCGACGCCGACCGCGCCCAGGAGCGCAGTGACGGTTTCGTGCTCAAGCCCGCATACCGCGGGGTGGTGCCGGCGATCCCCGTGCCTTGAATGTACGCGGCACGCCGCGTCGGCTAATCTGCCGTGCGACATGTCCCGAAGCAGAAAACCCTCCCGGCCGGTGGCGCCGCTGCGCCGCTATTCGGCGCCCGCGCTGGAAAAAGGCATCGACATCATCGAGCAGCTGGCGGAGGCGGAATCGGGCCTGACGGTGTCGGAGATATCGCAGCGGCTCGCGCGGCCGATGAGCGAGTTGTTCCGCGTCATCATCGTGCTCGAGCGGCGCGGCTGGCTGCAGAAGGATCCGGAAACGGCGCGCTACAGCGTGACCTACCAGGTGCTCAAGCTCGCCCATCGGGGCACGCCGTCCCAGTCGCTGACGCTCGCCGCGTCCCCGGTGATGCACGAGCTTTCCGGCCGCATCGACCAGTCCTGCCACTTGGTGGCGCTCTCCGGCACGCACGGACTGGTGATCCTGAGACAGGAAAATCCCAGGCGGCACGCGAACCTGTCGGTCAGGACGGGTGCCACGATCGACCTGGCGACGAGCTGTTCGGGTCGCATCCTGCTGGCGCACCTGGATTCGCGCGAGCGTGACGATCTGCTGACACGGCTGCCGCGGTCACGCGGCACCTCGCGCGACAAGCTGCTCAGGATCCTCGAGCGCATCCGCCGGCAAGGCTATGCGGTCCAGCCCAGCCCGATCACCGCGGGCGTGACCGACGTCGGTTACCCGGTGCGCGGCTTCGATGGCAAGGTGATGGCGGCGCTGACCGTGCCCTACCTGCACGTGCTCGACAAGTCGCTGCCGGCCACCGTCGAGCAGACTCGCCGGCAGGTCGAGGATGCGGCGCGGCGCATCTCGAAATCCCTCGGCTGGGCGCATTGAGCACCCGCGTCAGGCGGCCGCGGACTTCCGGCGGTTGCGCAGTCGCGCGAGACGCGCGACCTGCCTGAGCGAGGTGGACATCGTGTAGGCGAGCTGCAGGTGTCCCGCGCGGAACAGGCGCAGGGCCGCCGCGTCGTCGACATCCCGCAACCGGTCCAGGCTCACCGTGTACAGGCCCTGCAGCGTCAGGCGCTCGGCGCCGTCGAAATTCAGCGAGATGTCGATCGATTCGATGAGCTTCAGCTCCGACAGGGCGTTGATGAACGCGCGCGTCTGCTCGAGGCCATGGTGGATCTCGCCGAGCGTGCGCTGGATGCCGCGCAGGGCATCGCCGGGCTGCTGGGCGGCATCGAACAGCGGCTCGCCCTCCGCATCGCTGAAGCGTTCGTGCGCGCGGTCGATCGCGATGTTCTGGTCCGAGATGAAGAACCCCTCACGCTGCAGCATGAGTGGATTGAAGCCGCCGCGCTCTTCGACCGAGCCGAGCAGGTTCTCGCCGGGCTGGAAGCCGAACATCGCGCCGGCGTAAAAGCCGCCGGTGGTGGGTTCCTTGGTGAAGAAGATCGGGCAGCAGGCGGCCGCGGACGGGAATTCCGCGGCCACGATCTGCACGAAGTGCGGCAACGGTGCAGCGCCCGCGCGCAGCCGCAGGTGCGCATGCCGGCGGGGATCGAGTAGTTCGAGCGTGCTCAAGCGTGGTCCTCAGACGGGCTGCAGCCCGTGCTCGACGATCCTGCGGATCAGGTCGCGATGCCGCGGCAGCCCGCTGCGCAGCCGCTCGGTCTGCATCGCGTTCTCGCGCAGCGCGCGCTCGGCGTGCTTCGCATCACCGGCCAGCGCGGCCGGCTCGACCTGCGTGCGGAACCCCATGCCGTAGAGCACGTATTGATAGCTCGCCGCCGGGAACACCTCCTCGACGCGATCGAACTCGTCGTGGAACCAGGGCGACTGGTGACTCCAGAGCAGCAGCAGGTCCTTGAGGCGGTCGGGGATGGTCTCCGGCAGCAGGTTGTCGCGCCAGAACGCGCTGTCCTTGCGCTTCGTGAGCACGTAATGGAGCTTGAGGAAGTCGATGATGCGCCCCCAGCGATACTGCGTGGTCGCATTGAAGCGTTGCGCAATCAGGTCCATGACCTCGCGGCACACCGGCATCTGCTCGGCGATGAACTTGGCGGACAGCTCCACGAGCACGATGGCCGAGGCCTCGAGCGGCTCGAGGAAGCCCGCGGCCAGACCCACCGCAACGCAATTGCGCTGCCAGAAGGTTTCGCGGTGGCCGGAGCGGATCGGGATCTTGCGCACCGGCAGGTTCGCGCCCGCCG
>DASTHJ010000388.1:0-2734 GCA_035718265.1 Steroidobacteraceae bacterium
CCCCGATTCCTGGAAAATGGGGACATTCCTCGTTTCCTAGCAATCGGGGACGCACCGGAAGCCGGTACGTCCCCGTTTGCCGCGCGTTGCGCGCGGAAACGAGGAATGTCCCCATTTTCCAGGAATCGGGGAATGTCCCCATTAATACGTCGCTAACCTGACTCTCAGCACACGCGGCTCATCGGTCAGGTTCAACCCGTAGTCCGTCTGGTCGCCATTCCAGATGCGGGTGCGCTGCCACTTCCCGTCGCGATATGCGCCCTCTTCCACGCTCGCGAAGATCAGGCCGTTCACTTTCCGCCCCGTGGCGGGTTCGAAGTTCACGCGCACGCGCTGGCCGGTGAGCAGGAATTCGTCCGGGCCGAGCTCCGCCAGCAAGGCGCCGCCCGAGGGATAGGGCGCCCAGTCGGGGTTCGGCGTGCCGGGCGGGAACCACTGCTTCTGGCCGAACTGCCACTCGTTGAATTCCAGCGTCGCCGTCCAGCGCCCCAGCTCGAACCGGCGCGGCGCGTGGTCGTCGGGTTCGCCGGCGCCCCAGATCCGCTTCTCGAACGCCAGCTTCGCCCACTCGCGCATCATCGGTGCGAGCAGGCGATACGGCCGCGCGAATGCCTCGATGGATTCATCCACGTCACGGCCGCCGAGCGGGTAGTTCGAATAGCCGGTGTAGTCGATGCCGAACGGCACGATGCCGAGTGACCCCGCGCCCAGCACGTCGTAGAAATAGCGCGCGAACACGGGCGCGTTGCCGATCTCCGGCACGAGCAATGGCCCCGCCTCGCCGTACAGCTCGATGACGCGCTCGACTTTCCTCGATTCCCTGATGTAGATGTCGGGCGCGACGATGTCGATGACCGGCGCCGCGACCCGGTAGATGGAGATCACGTTGTCCGTGGGGCCGCCGCTCGCGTAGCCGCCCGGCGGGCCCGGCGTGAACGGGTCGCGCAGCGCGGCATTGACGTACATCGGCAGCGGGTATTCGCGCTTGCCCGCCGCGGCCACCTCGCCGATGAACTTCGCCACCGACCACGCGTGGAAGAATTCATCGGCGTCCTTGCCGAAGACCTGGCTCCAGCTCCCCGGCTTCGCGCCGCGCGCCGCGACCAGCACCGCGGGCACGGGCCCCGCGAACAACCTCTGCGCCGCCGGTCCGAAGTCCCGCACGCTGCCGTACGTGCCCGGCTCGTTCTCGACCTGCACCATGATCACCGTACGTTGCGCGTCCTGCTCGCGCAGATGGCGCATCAGCGCGACGAACGCGCGCCGGTCCGCCTCGAGCGTGCTCGCCGCATGCGGCGACAGCGAGTTCAGCACCTTGCCCCGGGCGTCCACCAGGCGCGGAAAGCGCGCGCCGTTCAGCTTCACCCACTCGGGTGCGTAGTTAGGACCGTTGTTCTTCCAGGTGGCGAACCACAGCAGGATCAGCCGGCGCTGCTGCTCGCGCGCCTGCACGAGCAGCGTGTCCAGAAAGGAAAAATCGAACGTGCCCTCGACCGGCTCGATCTGCTCCCAGGAGATCGGCACGCTGACCGTGTTCGCGCCGAGCTTCATGGCGGCCGGCCAGACCTGCGGCAGCACGGCGGGCCAGGCGCTGGAATTGTTGACCTGCGCGCCGAGCACCAGGTACGGCGCGCCATCGACCATCAGCGTCGCGCGGCCCTGGCGCGTCACCACTTCGGGCATCGGCGCCGCGAGCAGCGTGCCGCTCAGCAGCAGTGACACCCCCGTCATCCACGATCTTTTGCCCCGCATGACTCCCCTCTCGCGCCGCGAGGGCGGATAGTATTGGCATCCAGCGGTTCATGCATTCGTCTTGGGGGTCCGGATGAAGTCGGCGCTCGTTTTCCTGTGGGTCCTGGCATCCGCCGCGCTGTCCGTGTCCGCGCACGCGCAAATGCCGGCACGCAGGGACGTGCTGAGGCTCGGCGCCCTGGTCGCGGACTGGCAGCTCGCCCACAAGGACGGCGAGCACCTCACGAATTTCAAGGAAGAGTCGCGCAGCGCGCGCAGCTGGGAACAGGGCGCGTTCTGGCTGGGGCTCGCGCACTTCGCCGACGCCAGCGGCCAGAAGCGCTTCGCCGATGCCGTCATCGCCACGGGCCGCGCCAATCGCTGGCAGCCCGGGCCGCGCACCTATCACGCGGATGATCACGTGATCGGCCAGAGCTACCTGTGGGCCGCGGCGCACGGGCTCGGCGCCGATGCGATCGCGCCGCTGCGCGCCACGTTCGAGGTGATCCTGGCGAAACCCGCCGTGACGCACCTGAGCTTCGTACCGGCGAAGAACTACGAGGAGACCGCCTGCCTGCGCCGCTGGTGCTGGTGCGATGCCCTGTTCATGTCGCCGCCCGCCTGGGTGGAAATGAGCCGCCAGACACAGGACCCGCGTTACGCGGAGTTCGCGCTCGAGGAGTTCTGGGCGACCACCGACTTCCTCTACGATCCGGTCGAAAAGCTCTACTACCGCGACAGCCGCTTCTTCGAGCGGCGTGACGAGCAGGGCCGCAAGCAATTCTGGAGCCGCGGCAATGGCTGGGTGTTCGCCGGCATCGCGAACATCCTCGAGGCGCTGCCCGGGGACAGCCCGCACCGCCCGCGCCTGGAGCAGTTGTTCCGCGACATGGCGGCGCGACTCGTCGGCTTGCAGAAGCCCGACGGCTACTGGCCGCCCTCGCTGCTCGCGCCCGAGAACTCGCCACCCGAGACCAGCGGCACCGGCTTCTATGTCTACGGC
>DASTHJ010000389.1:0-2749 GCA_035718265.1 Steroidobacteraceae bacterium
TTCGCGCTATTGGGACGATCCGCTCAACAAAGCCGTGATGCGCGCGTGGCAATCCGGCATCGTCGTCGTCGTATCAGCGGGCAATGGCGGACCGCTGCCGCAGACCGTGGGCGTACCGGGCAATGTCCCGTACGTCATCACGGTCGGCGCGATGACCGACAACTGGACCAACAACAAGAACGACGACCGTCTGGCCTCTTTCTCGGCAGCCGGTCCCACATTCGAAGGCTTCGTGAAGCCCGACCTGGTCGCCCCCGGCGGCCACGTGTGGGGCTTCATGGCCACCTATCAGAAGATCGCGGTGGATCATCCCACCTTCATGAACAACGGCGACTTCTTCACGATGTCCGGCACCTCGCAGGCCGCGGCGGTCGTGTCCGGTGTCGCCGCGCTGGTCATCAGCCAGAACCACGGGCTCACGCCCGACCAGGTGAAGTGCCGCATCCTCGCGAGCGGCCGCCCGGCGGTGAATGCCAGCGGCGGCCTCGCCTACTCGGTGCTGCAGCAGGGCACCGGCCTCGTGAACGCCAAGGCCGCGGTCTACGGCACCAGGAACGACTGCGCAAACCAGGGCCTGAACATCGCCGCCGACCTGAGCGGCGCGCAGCATTTCCGCGGCAGCGTCACGCAGCGATCCAACGGCACCTTCGTCGTGACCAGCCCGAACGGCTTCCTGTGGGGCGACGGCGCGCTGCGCGACCAGGGTTTCCTGTGGAGCGACGGCTTCCTGTGGAATGACGGCTTCCTCTGGAACGATGGCTTCCTATGGAGCGACGGATTCCTCTGGACGGATGCCGCGCCTTACGCGGGCGACATCCGCTGGGTGAACGGCTATCCGACGGCGATCGACAGCTCGGTCGGCAGCGCCAGCCCGATGTCCATCAACGCCTGGGTTTCCCCCGAATAAGAAGAAGAGCAGTGCCGGGGAAAGCTCCTTCCCCGGCGCCGCCACGACCCGATCGCAGGGCAGTTCCGCGCCACCCGCTCACATCGAAGTGCGCACCTGCCAGAGCTCCGGAAAGAATTTCAATTCCAGCGCCTTCGCGAGGTACGACACGCCGGCGGTGCCGCCGGTGCCCGGCTTGTAGCCGATGACGCGCTCCACCGTCTTCAGGTGATGGAAGCGCCAGAGCTGGAATTTCTGGTCCAGGTCGACCAGCCGCTCCGCCATCTCGTACAGGTCCCAGTCCTTCTCCGCGTTGTGGTACACGCCGAGCCATGCGGCCGTGACGGCCTTGGAGGGCGTGTACGGTTCCGCGAAATCGCGTTCCAGGTATTCGTTCGGGATGCCGTAGCCGCGGCGCGAGAGCACGCGCAGCACTTCGTCGTACAGTGACGGCGCGTGCAACGCGCGTTCCAGCCGCTCGTATCCCGCCGGGTCGCGCTTGTGGACCGCGATGACCTCGCGATTCTTGTTGCCGAGCTGGAACTCGAGCAGCCGGTACTGCAGCGACTGGAACCCCGAGGAACGGCCGAGCGTGTTGCGGAACGAGGAATACTCGAACGGCGTGAGCGTCGACAGCACGGTCCACGCCCCCAGCAATTCCTCCTGCAGGCGCGAGATGCGCGCCAGCATCTTGAACGACGGGTCCAGGTTGTCGCGCCGCACGCACTCGAACACGTGCGACAGCTCGTGCAGGAAAAGTCGCAGCCACAGTTCCGAGACCTGGTGGACGATGATGAACAGCATCTCGTCCTGCTCGATCGAATTCGGCTGCTGCGCGCTCAGCAGCTTGTCGAGCTGCAGGTATTCGCCATAGGACTTCGACGTGCCGAGATCCCAATGCACGGCCTCGCCGGTGAAATCCACGCGGCGCACGTGGCCCTTGTCTTCGTCACTCATCCGAGAATATCCAGCGTGGCACCCGCCGCCAGCCCTGCAGCAGCTCGCGATCCAGCGCCCGCCATCCGGGGCAGTGCTGCTCGACCGCCCGCCAGAATCGCGGCGAATGATTCATGTGCTTGACGTGCATGAGCTCGTGGATGATCAGGTACTCGACCACTTCGGGCCGCTGGAACAACAGGCAGACATTGAGGCTGATGGTACCGCGCGCCGAACAACTTCCCCAACGCGAGCGTTGCCGGCGGATCGACACGCGCGCGTAGCGCACGCCCGTGCCGGCCGCCAGCCGCGCGACCGCGGGCGCCAGGCGCGCCTGCGCGGCCTGCATCAGCCACTGGCGCAGCAGCTTGCGGATGGCACCCTGCCCGGCCTTGCCGCCGACGTGCAGCAGGCCGCCCTGCCCGCCATCCTGCGCCGCCAGCCGCATGCGTCCCTCGCCGCCGCCCACGTGCACGCGCCAGCGCTCGCGCGTGAACGCGAAATCGACGCTCGCCGGCGGAAACGGCTCCGGCGCCGGACGGTGGCGCAGGGCCTGTGCGCGCTTGTCGTCGATCCATTCGCGATGCTCGGCAAGGAACCGCTCCACCTCGCGCGGCCGCGTGCGTAGCGGCACGACCACTTCCACGCGCGCGTCGGGGTAGACGCGCACGGCGAGCCGTCGCGCGCGCCGGCTGACGCGGATCCGCGGAGCGCGCGGAATCTCGTCGGCGTCGCGCCCCGCGGAGTCCAGCAAATCCAGCTGCAGATGGGGACCGTCCCCATTGACTCGTCCGTTCAAGGGAATGCCTTTCAAAGCGTCGCCGCGAGCACCGTGCCCTCGCGAATGGCGCGTTCCGCGTCGAGCTCGGCGGCGAGCCGGGCGCCGCCGATCACGTGGGTCGTCGTGCCACGGCCGGCGAGCTCGCC
>DASTHJ010000390.1:0-2972 GCA_035718265.1 Steroidobacteraceae bacterium
GCGCACCGGTCAAGGACATCCGGTTTGTACTGGACGAGCTCATCGGCACCGAAACCCTGCAGGCTTGTCCGCAATTCGCCGACTACTCGAGCGAGACCGCCGACGCCGTGCTGGGCGAGGCCGCGCGCTTCGCCGAGTCCGTGCTCGAGCCGCTCTGCAAGAGCGGCGATCGCGAGGGCGCGCGCTGGACCGCGACCGGCGTGACCATGCCGGAAGGATTCCGCGGCGCTTACCAGCAATTCTGCGAGAGCGGCTGGCCCGCGCTGCGCTCACACGCGGAATTCGGCGGGCAGAACGTGCCGGCCGCACTGGGTACGGCGGTCGAGGAGCTCTGGGCCTCGTCGAATCTCGCCTTCAAGCTCTGTCCGATGCTCACCCAGGGGGCGATCGAGGCCATCCAGCGCTTCGCCGCGCCCGCACAGCAGCAGTTGTTCCTGCCGAAGATGGTGCGGGGCGAATGGACCGGCACCATGAACCTGACCGAGCCGCAGGCCGGCAGCGACCTGGCGCAGGTGCGAACGCGCGCCGTGCCCGCGGGCCCCAACTACCGGCTCTACGGCCAGAAGATCTTCATCACCTACGGCGAGCACGACCTCGCGGAGAACATCATCCACATGGTGCTGGCGCGCATCGACGGCGCGCCGCCGGGCGTGCGCGGCATCTCGCTGTTCATGGTGCCGAAGTTCTGGGTGAACGCCGACGGCCGTCCCGGTGCGCGCAACGACGTGTACTGCGCGTCCATCGAGCACAAGCTCGGCATCCACGCCAGCCCCACCTGCGTGATGATGTACGGCGAGAACGAGGGGGCGCTCGGACTGCTGGTCGGAGAAGCCAACCGCGGCCTCGAATACATGTTCGTGATGATGAACGCCGCGCGGCTGTCGGTAGGACTCGAGGGCTACGCCCAGGGCGAGCGCGCGTTCCAGCAGGCAGCCGAATGGGCGCGCACGCGCGTGCAGGGCAAACCGCCCGTGCCGCTCGCCAAGGTCGCGGGTTCCGCATCGCTCGGTACCAGCTCCTCGCCCGCGCCCATCATCGGTCACCCCGACGTGAAGCGCATGTTGATGACCATGAAATCCACGGTGGAGGCGTGCCGCGCACTGGCGCTGTACGCCGCATCCCGGCTCGACATCGGCGGCGCGCATCCGGATCCAGCCGTGCGGTCCGCCGCGCAGGCGCGCGGCGACCTGCTGATCCCGATCGTGAAGGGCTTCTGCACCGAGAGCGGCGTGGAGATCGCCTCGATGGGCATCCAGGTGCATGGTGGCATGGGCTACGTCGAGGAAACCGGCGCGGCGCAGACGCTGCGCGACGTGCGCATCACGACCATCTACGAGGGAACGACCGGCATCCAGTCGAACGATCTCATTGGCCGCAAAATCGGCCGCGACGGCGGCGCGACGCTGCGCGCCTTCACACAGGAGATGCAGGCCTCGCTGCAGTCGCTCGGTGCCGACGATCCGACCGTGAGCCGCATTCGTGACGCCGCGCTCGACGGCGTCACGCGACTGCAGGGCGCGGCAGACGCGCTGCTCGAGAAGCTGGCGAGCGCGCCGGATCGGGCCATGGCGGTGTCCGTGCCGTTCCTGAAGCTGTGCGGCCTGACGATCGGCGGCTGGCTGATGGCACGCGCCGCGGACATCGCCGCCAGGAAGCTCGCGCAGGGCGCCTCGGACCGGGATTTCCTGCGCGGCAAGCTCGCGAGCGCGCATTTCTATGCCATGCAGGTGCTGCCGCAGGCGCTGGCGCTGGAGCACGTCGTGCGCCACGGCAGCGAGCCGGTGGTGAACACCGATGCCACATTGATCTGAGGAGCGCACATGGATCGGCGAGAATTTCTGGCGTTGGGGAGTCTGGCTGCGGTCGCGGGTGTGACGGCCGCGCAGGAAACCAGGGGCGCCGCGACGCCCGCGCAGACGCACATGATCACGCGCCGCATTCCCGTCAGCGGCGAGGCGCTGCCTGCGATCGGCCTCGGCACCTCCGGCGCGTTCGAGGTGGGCGAGGACGAAGGTGCGCGCCGGCCGCTGCGCGAAGTGCTGAAGGCGTTCTTCGACGCGGGCGCGACGCTGATCGACACCTCGCCGATGTACTCCACGGCCGAAGCCGTGCTCGGCGACCTGCTGACGCCCGCGCAGCAGGCCAAGGTCTTCATGGCCACGAAGGTGTGGACGCCGAGCTCGGGCAACGCCGCCGAACAGAAGGGCATCGAACAGATGCAGCGCTCGATCGGACTGCTGAAACACCGGCGCATCGAGCTCATGCAGGTGCACAACCTCGTGGACGTCGACACGCACCTGAAGACCCTGCGCCACTGGAAGGCCGAGGGCCGCATCAAGTACATCGGCATCACGCACTACACGACCAGTTCCTACCCCGACCTGATTTCGCTTATCGAACGCGAAAAGCCGGACTTCGTGCAGTTCAACTACTCGGTGACGGTACGCGAGGCGGAAAAACGCCTGTTGCCGCTGTGTGCCGATCGTGGCGTCGCGGTGATCGTCAACCGCGCGTTCGAGGACGGCCGACTGTTCGACAAGGTGCGCGGCAAGCCCGTACCGCCGTGGGCGGCGGAATTCGGCGCGCACAGCTGGGCGCAGATCTTCCTCAAGTTCGTGCTGGCGCAACAGGCCGTCACCTGCGTGATCCCGGCCACGGCCAAGGTGCGCAACGTCGTCGACAACCTCGGCGCCGGCGTCGGGCCGCTGCCCGATGCGAAGCAGCTGGCGCGGATCGTCGCGGCGGTTGAGCGCTAACTACCCGGCACCAGCTGGTAGATCTGGCTGTCGCGCACGTCGATCAGGTACAGCTCGCCGTCGGTGTCCTCGGCGAACGACGCCGGGTTCAGCCCGGAAGGCCAGCCATCGGCACGCACCACCATTTTGGTCGGCGCGGTGTCGGTCGGGATGTGCCAGATGTACCCGGAGCTGTAGTCGGTGAACACGTACTGACCGGCCAGGTTCGGTATGGCC
>DASTHJ010000391.1:0-2052 GCA_035718265.1 Steroidobacteraceae bacterium
CATCCGCGCCTGCTCGAGTGGTTAGGCCGCCTGGACGATGCCACGGGCGCATGGCCGGGCCTGCGCAACGCGGGCGACCATTTCCTCATCGTCATGCGGCGCCGCCAGTGAGCGCAACGGGCATGGGCGGGCGCACGGGACTTCCTCCCTTCGACGCAGTGGCGCGCGCGCTGCGCGTCACCACCGAACGGCTGGCGCGCGAGCTCGCACGGCCCCGGGACGATGCCCCCGACTGGAGCGCGTTCGAATGGGACGTCGCGCGCGCAGTGGCCGTGATGCAGGGCATCTCGGTGGCGCTCGCGCGCACATTGCGCTGGCAGGGACCGGCGGTCTGGCAGGATTTCCTCGCACGACAGCGCGCACAGAGCCCGCGCCGCCACGAGAAGATCGGCGAGCTGCTCGAGCGCATCGACCAGGCGGCGCGGCGACGCTCGATTCCGCTCATCGCACTCAAGGGTTCCGCCCTGAGGAAGCTCGGCGTGATGCGGAATTTCTCCGAGCGCCCCATGGCCGACGTCGACCTGCTGATCCGGCCGGCTGACAGCGCCGCCATTGCCGGTGTGCTCGACGAGATCGGCTATGACTTGATCTTTCACAAGGCGCGCCACGACGTGTTCCAGCCACGCGATGCGGCCGCCTGCGGCGAATTCGGCGAGAGCGCGCTCAATCCGGTCCCGATCGAAGTTCACACGCGGATTTCCGAGATGTTGCCCATCTCGCACGTCGACATCACCGCGCGGATCTGGCCCGCCAGGGTGCGCGCCGGCATCAATGCGTATTCCGGCCGTGCCGCGCTGCTCTGCCATGTGATGTTGCACTGCTCGGGAAACATGCGTGCGCACGCGATGCGACTCAACCAGCTGCGCGACATCGCATCGCTCTCGTCCGCGATGACGGCGGCGGACTGGGAGGAATTGTTCGACGCTGGCGAAACCTGGTGGATGTACCCGGTGCTGCGACTCACCCACGAATATTTCCCGGCTTCCATCCCCACGGCCGTGCGCGGCAGGGCACGGCGGCACTGCCCGGTCGGCCTGCGCCTGGCGGCGGAGCGCATGCAGCTGACGACCGTGTCCTGGTCGAACCTGCGCATCAATGCCTTTCCGGGCATCGAATGGTCGCGCTCGCCGCTCGAGGCCCTGCGTTTCGCGAAGAGCCGCATTGCGCCGTCGCGCGAGGCGCTCGGCGACCTCGAATCGGCGCTCAAGCAGTCTCCCGGCCTGCAGACGATTCCGTGGTACGGCCAGAAACACCTGACACGAATCGTGCGCTGGGTATTCGGACGACCGCCGCGCGTGCAGACGATGCGCTCGGTTCTGGATGCGATGGCGGCGCGCGGAGCCGGGCTCAGCCCCGCAGCTGCGCATAGCAGCGTTCGAAACTCCGGGCCGTGAAGTCCGCATCTTCCGCGAGTGCGCGCTGCTGGGCGCGCGACGCCAGCAGCAGGCGCCTGGCATCGTCGTCGAAGAGTTTCGCGATCACTTCGGCGAGCGCGACCGGATCGCGGCACGGCACGGTCAATGCGGCGTCGCCCTGCCATTCCAGCAGGTGCCCGACCGCGGTGCCCGCGGTGGGAACGCCGGCCACCGCCGCCTCGAGCATGGCGACCGGGCCGGCCTCGTGCAGCGACGACACGAGATTCAGGTGCGCGCGCCCGACGATGGGCACCAGCTCGCGCTGGGTCCGAAAGCCATGAAACTTCACGGCGCCATCCAGTCCGAGCCGCCGGGACAGAACCTGCACCGCACCCCGCAGCGTGTCCTCCCCCACGATATCGAGAGTGGCCGCACGCCCGGTCGCGCGCAGGTGCGCCAGCGCCTCGAGCAGCGTGGGCTGATCCTTGACCCGGTTGAGACTGGCAACGTGCACGAGACGCATGGTCTCGCCGCTGCTTCGCGGCCGCGGCGCACGCGGCTGCCACTGCTCGAGGTCCGCGCCCAGCGGGATGCGCAGCGCGCGCACGCCGAAGCGGCTTGCCAGCTCGAGCATCGAGGCGCTCGCGGCCGTCACGCAGCTGGCGTTGACGAGCGACCAGCGCGTCGCCCAGCGTCC
>DASTHJ010000392.1:0-4859 GCA_035718265.1 Steroidobacteraceae bacterium
ACGTGCCCGGCTGTCCGCCCACGGCCGAGGCGCTGATGTACGGCATCATCCAGCTGCAGAAGAAGATCGAACGCACCAGTTCCATTGCCAATGCCTGAAACCGCGAAAATCGCCGCGCTGGCCGCCACGGTCGATGGGCGCCTGCCCAACCTGTTGCGGCGCGTGCCCGCGCTGCCCGACGAGCTTTGCTACGAGGTGCAGCCGGCCGACATCAGGCAGGTCTGCCTGGCGTTGCGCGATGATCCGCAGCTCAGGTTCGAGATCCTCACCGATCTCGCCGGCATCGACTACCTCGACTACGGCATGAGCGAGTGGAAGACCTACTCGGCCACTTCCTCGGGCTTCAGCCGCGGCGTGATGCGCGGCGGTGCCCGCAAGCCGCACGACGGTGCGCGCTTCGCGGTGGCGTACCACCTGCTGTCCGTGACGCACAACCAGCGCATCCGCATCCGCGCGCGTTGCGAGGACGCGGAAGATCCCATCATCGACTCGGTCGTGGACATCTGGCCCGCCGCCAACTGGTTCGAGCGCGAGGCCTTCGACCTGTACGGCATCCTGTTCACCGGCCACCCGGACCTGCGCCGCATCCTCACCGACTACGGCTTCATCGGCCATCCGTTCCGCAAGGACTTCCCGCTGATCGGCAACGTCGAGGTGCGCTATGACGCCGACCGGCAGCGCGTGATCTACGAGCCCGTGACCATCGAGCCGCGCACGCTGGTGCCGAAGGTCATCCGCGACGACAACCGCTACGACCCGGCGCTGGTCCCGAAGAAATGAACGAGATCCGCAACTACACGATGAACTTCGGTCCGCAGCACCCGGCGGCGCACGGCGTGCTGCGCCTGGTGCTGGAGATGGACGGCGAGGTCATCCAGAAGGCCGACCCGCACATCGGCCTGTTGCATCGCGCGACCGAGAAGCTGGCCGAGTCGAAGCCGTTCAACCAGTCGATCGGCTACATGGACCGGCTCGACTACGTGTCGATGATGTGCAACGAGCACGCCTACGTGATGGCCATCGAGCGGCTGCTCGGCGTGACGCCGCCGATCCGGGCGCAGTACATCCGCACGATGTTCGACGAGATCACGCGCGTCCTGAATCACCTGATGTGGCTCGGCGCGCACGCGCTCGACATCGGCGCGATGACCGTGTTCCTGCTGGCGTTCAAGGAGCGCGAGGACCTGATGGACTGCTACGAGGCGGTCTCCGGCACGCGCATGCACGCCACCTACTATCGTCCCGGCGGCGTGTACCGCGACCTGCCGGACTCGATGCCGAAGTACCAGGCCTCGAAGTGGCGTTCGCAGAAGAGCGCGGACCGCATGAATGCCGCGCGCCAGGGATCGCTGCTGGATTTCATCGAGGATTTCGCCAACCGGTTCCCGAAAGCCGTCGACGAGTACGAAACGCTGCTCACCGACAATCGCATCTGGAAGCAGCGCACCGTGAACATCGGCGTGGTCAGCCCGGAACGGGCGATGGCGCTGGGGTTCTCCGGGCCGATGCTGCGCGGTTCGGGCATCGCCTGGGACCTGCGCAAGAAGCAGCCCTACGAGGTCTACGACAAGCTCGACTTCGACATCCCCGTGGGAGTGAACGGCGATTGCTACGACCGCTACCTGGTGCGCATCGAAGAGCTGCGCCAGAGCACGCGGCTCATCAAGCAGTGCGTCGAATGGCTGCGGCGCAACCCGGGCCCGGTGATGATCGAGGACCAGAAAGTGCGGCCGCCGCGGCGCGAACGCATGAAGGGCGACATGGAATCGCTGATCCATCACTTCAAGCTGTTCACCGAGGGCTATGTCGTGCCCGAGGGCGAAACCTACGCGGCCATCGAGGCACCGAAAGGCGAGTTCGGCGTCTACCTGATCTCGGACGGCGCCAACAAGCCCTACCGGCTCAAGTGCCGGGCGCCGGGCTTCGCGCACCTGTCGGCGCTCGAGGAGATGACCAAGGGTCACATGCTCGCCGACGTGGTCGCGGTGATCGGCACGCAGGACATCGTGTTCGGAGAGGTGGATCGATGACGCATGTCGTGAAGACGGCGGATGGCGGGAGCTTCGAGCCCGTGCTCGGCGACAAGGCGCGCCTGCTCAACGAGCACACGCGCCACGAGATCGACGAGTGGATCGGGCGTTTCCCCACCGGCCGGCAGCGTTCCGCCGTGCTGTCGGCGCTGCGCTTCACGCAGGAGCAGAACAACGGCTTCCTGACCACCGACCTCATGGATGCCGTCGCCGAGTACCTGCGGCTGCCGCCCGTGCAGGTGTACGAGGTGGCCACGTTCTACTCGATGTTCGAGACGCACCCCTGCGGGCGCCACCACGTCAGCATCTGCACCAACATCAGCTGCATGCTGAACGGCGCCGAGGAGCTGGTGGCGCACTGCGAGAAGAAGCTCGGCATCAAGCTCGGCGAGAGCACGCCCGACGGCCGCATCTTCCTCAAGAAGGAAGAGGAATGCCTGGCCGCCTGCACCGGTGCGCCGATGATGATGGTCGATCACGTATTCCACGAGTACCTGACGCCCGAGAAGGTGGACAAGGTGCTGGACGAATTGAAGTAGGGACTTGCCAGATGGCTGGAGCTGCGGAAAAGTGGGCCGACAAGATGAACCTCACGGTGTTCGAACCGTTGAAGTTCGCCGAGTCCTGGAAGCTCGAGAACTATCTGAAGATCGGCGGCTACGAGGCGTGGAAGAAGATCCTCGCCGAGAAGCCGACGCCCGAGAGCATCATCGAGCAGCTCAAGGCGTCCGGGCTGCGCGGCCGCGGCGGCGCGGGCTTCCCGACCGGCACCAAGTGGAGCTTCATGCCGCGCAAGTCGCCGGTGCAGAAGTACACGGTGTGCAACTCGGACGAGTCCGAGCCGGGCACCTGCCACGATCGCGACATCCTGCGCTACAACCCGCATTCGCTGATCGAGGGCATGGCCATTGGCGGTTACTGCATGACGGCCACCGTGGGCTACAACTACATCCGCGGTGAATTCCTCGGCGAGCCGGTGCCGCGCTTCGAAGCGGCGGTCAAGGAGGCGTACGCGGCGGGGCTCCTCGGCAAGAACATCCTCGGTAGCGGCGTCGACTTCGACCTGTTCACCGCGGTCGGTGCGGGCGCGTACATCTGTGGCGAGGAAACCGCGCTGCTCGATTCGCTCGAGGGCAAGCAGGGCAAGCCGCGCTTCAAGCCACCGTTCCCGGCCGCCTTCGGCCTGTACGGCCTGCCGACCACGATCAACAACACGCAGAGTTACGCGTCCGTGCCGACGATCCTGCGCAAGGGCGCGGACTGGTTCGCGAAGCTGGGCGTGCCCAACGCCGGCGGCACCGCGATCTTTTCCGTCTCCGGACACGTCAACAAGCCGGGCAACTACGAGCTGCCGCTGGGCATACCGTTCGTCGACCTGCTGGAGATCGCCGGCGGCGTGAAGGGCGGCCGCAAGCTCAAGGCGGTGATTCCCGGCGGTTCCTCCGTGTACGTGCTGCCGGCGGAGAAGATCCTCGCCGCCAACATGGATTTCGACTCGCTCAAGGCCGCGGGCTCCTCCGTGGGTTCGGCGGCGGTCATCGTGATGGACGAGACCACCTGCATGGTGAAGGTGCTCGAGCGGCTGTCGCGCTTCTACCAGAGCGAGTCCTGCGGGCAGTGCACGCCGTGCCGCGAGGGCACGGGCTGGATGAACCGCGTGATCCGCCGGATCATGGCCGGGCAGGGTACGCACGCCGACCTGCAGCTGCTGGTCGACGTCGCGGGCCGCATCGAAGGCCACACCATCTGCGCGCTCGGCGATGCGGCGGCCTGGCCGGTGCAGAGCTTCATCAAGCACTTCCGCCACGAATTCGAATACATGATCGACAACGGCGGTCGCAGCATCGTCGACGACCCGGCGCGGAGGGCGGCATGAGCTCCACCCCTCCGACACCCGCGGCCGCGCCGCCCAGCGACGTCGTCAACGTCGAGATCGACGGCAAGCCCGTGCAGGGCAAGAAGGGCCAGATGATCATCCACGTCACGGACGCGCACGGCGCGTACGTGCCGCGCTTCTGCTATCACGACAAGCTCGCGATCGCGGCCAACTGCCGCATGTGCCTCGTGGAAGTGGAGAAGGCGCCGAAGCCGTTGCCGGCCTGCGCCACGCCGATTACCGAGGGCATGAAGGTATTCACCAAGTCGCCCAAGGCCATCGGCGCCCAGAAGGCGACCATGGAATTCCTGCTGATCAACCATCCGCTGGATTGCCCGATCTGCGACCAGGGCGGCGAGTGCGAACTGCAGGACCTCGCCATGGGCTTCGGTCGCGACATCGCGCGCTTCACCGAGCGCAAGCGCGTCGTCAAGGACAAGAACATCGGTCCGCTCGTGTCCACCGACATGACGCGCTGCATCCACTGCACGCGCTGCGTGCGCTTCACGGCCGAGATCGCCGGCATCCAGGAGCTCGGCACGACGGGCCGCGGCGAGAACATGGAAATCGGCACCTATGTCGAGCGTGCCGTGGATCACGAGCTGTCGGGCAACATCATCGACCTGTGCCCGGTGGGCGCGCTGAACTCCAAGCCGTTCCGCTACCGGGCCCGCTCCTGGGAAATGACCCAGGCGTCGCTGGTCTCGCCGCACGACGGCGTGGGCACGAACATCTATGGCCACGTGCTGCGCGGCCGGCTGATGCGCGTGGTGCCGCGGCCGAACGAGGCCATCAACGAGACCTGGATCGCCGACCGCGACCGCTACAGCTATGAAGGCATCTACAGCGCGGACCGCCTGAGCGCGCCGATGGTGCGCCAGCCGGGCGGCGACTGGCAGCAGGTCACCTGGGAGATGGCGCTGCAGACGGCGGCCCGGGGACTGAAGTCCGCC
>DASTHJ010000393.1:0-8374 GCA_035718265.1 Steroidobacteraceae bacterium
CGTTCCAGTCCGCCCGTGGCGGTCAGAGAAACCTGCATGTCATTTCCTCATCTTCAAAATTCTGGCGCGTGTGAGTGGTGCGAAAGGAGAGACTCGAACTCTCACGGGTTGCCCCACTGGAACCTAAATCCAGCGCGTCTACCAGTTCCGCCACTTTCGCCCGGACGCGCAAGGGGCGCGGATTATAGCGAAAGCCGCCCCCTCAAGCCGCAGGCACGGGGCCGCCGCATGGCCGGTCCCGGCGGGGTTTGGCTATGCTTCGGCCGGTCGCGCCAGAGGAACATAAGATGGGACAGGTCGGCAATTTCGTGGTGGTCGGGCTGCTCACGCTGGCCTCCGGACTGCTCGACGCCCGCGGCTTCGTGTACGCCGCGCGGGCCTGGCCGCAGGGACACCTGGACACGCGCATGGGATTGGCGTCGCTCGCCTGCTTCGTCGGCGGCCTCACCGCCTATATCGCCGCGATCCGCTTCATGCAGAACGCCGGCGTCCAGGGCGTGGCGCTGCAGAGCGGCATCTGGTTCGTGGTCACGGCCCTCGGCATCGCGATCATGGACGGCAGCATCACGCAGTGGACCCGGACCCAGCAGGTGGTGGGTGTCGCCGTGGCGATCGCGTTGTGCTGGCTGATTTCCACGACGCGCGCCGCGGCGTCCTGAAACGACGTACGATTCGCCCATGGATCCCAGACTCGTCGAAATGCTCGCCTGCCCCGTCTCCCGGGCCCCGGTGTATTTCTCGGAAGCCCGCCAGCTCATCGTCTGTCCGACGAGCAAGCTGGCCTATCCGATCAAGGACGGGATTCCGGCCATGCTGCCCGAGGACGCCATCCAGCTCGAAGACGGCGATCCCCTGCTCTCACCGCCCGCCGGCTGAACCACCGGCATGCGCGCCGCAAAGCGCAGCTAGCCGTAGAACTTGAGCAGCTTGCGCTCCACGCGCTCGAAGTTCTGGAAGCGCGCCAGCTTGCGCAGGTCGCGCGATTCACGACCCAGCCAGCCCAGCTTCAGCGCCAATCCGACGAACGGGTTCTGCGGCCGCTCGGTGAACGGGATCTGGTTGAAGTCGAACAGCTTGGGCGAGCCGGTGCGCCGATCCACCATGACGTTCATGGCATGCAGGTCGATGTCGTACAGCCGCGCGGCATGACTCAGCGACACCAGGCTGGTGAGCTCGTCCATGAAGCGCGGCGAAATGAACCCCGCGCGGTCGCGCTGCGCGAAGTAGTAGACCTCGCCTTCCACGCACTCCTGCAATGACATCTGGAAACCGGGCTCGACGATGAAACCGAGCGGTTCGGCCACGTACTTCGCGAGGCCGGGCGCTTCGAAGAACGCCTTGTTGCGCCGGTGCTCGAACTCCGCCAGCGGCAGGGCGTGCTTGCGCGCGTGCGAGGCGATCGCGGCGGGCTTGTAGACCTTCACGCCCACGTCGCGGCCGCGCCAGAGCGCGCGATACACCACCGAGCGCTTGCCTTCGCCGAGCTTGCCGGTGATCTCGAGGTCGGCGTATGGCGTGTGCTTCAGCCGCAGGCCGACGGCTTCGGGATCGGTGTAGCCGGATTCGGCCAGGACCACCCACTTGTCGGACAGCCAGCGGCGCACGGGGATGATCTTCAGCACGCGCAGGCCCGCGTCCTCGAACTCGGCTTTCATGCTCTTCACCGAGACGCGCTCGAAGGGTCGCTTCGTCAACCCGAGCGTGCGGGAGATCTTCCACGCCGCGTAGCGCGGCGAATAGCGATGACGATAGTCGGCGATGATCCAGCGGCGCGAGACGCGACCGAATTCGCGCAGCATGCGGCGCCGGGTCTGCGGATCGACGTGGAACAGGAAGCGGATGCTCATCACGCAGTCGGCCGACTTGGTGCGGAACGGCAGCGCCTCGGCATCCGCGCGCACGAAGCCACGGATGCTCTCGTGCCGCACCGCGGGGAGGCTCGCGGCCTGCTGCATCATCTCGGAAGAAATGTCGCTGCCGACCACCTCGTATCCGGCGCGGGCCAGGTGCCCGGTGAAGCGGCCGGTGCCGCAAGGCAGATCGATGACAGTCCTGACACCCTCGGTGAGCGCCAGCGCCTGGCGGATGGCGTTCCACTTGCGCAGGTTGCGTCGCATGCGCCGCGGCGTGCGAAAGCGATGTTCGTCGTAATCCGCGGCGACTTCGCTGCTCTGGTAGAACTGCTTCTTGTACGCGTAGCCGTGCGCCTTCGGCTTGGACGGATCGTCGCGGGAGGGGTGTTTCGCCATGGCGCGCAAATGTACCCGCGCGTACGGTGCGTGGTGCGAGGAAATTGGTGGGCCGTGTAGGGGTCGAACCTACGACCTACTGATTAAGAGTCAGCTGCTCTACCAACTGAGCTAACGGCCCGTCATTTCGGGGCGCGCACTCTACCAGACTTCGAATGACCGGCAAGCCGTCGCGGATGGCGGAGACGCTGGCCGCGCCTCGACCCGCTCGCCCGAGGGCTGGAACGGACCGATCATTTACGATAAAAAGCAATCAACATCGATCGAGCCGGGACGTCGCTCATTTCCGAGGTGCCCATGAATCACGCCTTCCGCATGAAGCTCAAGTCCGGTCACATCGAGGAATACAAGCGCCGGCACGACGCGCTCTGGCCGGAGCTGGCCGAGCTGTTGCGCGACTCCGGCATCCACGACTATTCGATCTTCCTCGACGAGGAAACCCTGCATCTGTTCGCGGTGCTGAAGCTGCGTGAAAACCACCGGCGCGCCGCCCTGCCGCAGCACCCGATCATGCGCCGCTGGTGGGACCACATGCGCGACCTGATGGAAACCCATCCGGACGGCCGGCCGAAGGAATGGCCGCTGGTCCCCATGTTCCACCTCGATTGATACTCGATTGATCTTTGGGAGAGTCAATGCCGAACCAGGCGCACGGTCTCGACGCCGCGCACATCGATGCGCAGATCCAGCTGCTGATCCGCAACCTGGTCGACATCGAGGACCGCTCGGGCGAATTCCTGCTGCGACTCGAGGACGGCCGGGTCATCGACACCAAGGGCTGGAACGACTGGGAATGGACGCACGGCATCGGCCTGTACGGCATCTTCAGGTACTACCAGCAGACGGGTGACGCGCGCTGCCGCGAGATCATGTTGAACTGGTTCCGCGACCGCTTCGCGGCCGGACCGCCGACCAAGAACATCAACACGGTGGCGCCCTTCCTGACGCTGGCCTGCCTGTACGAGGAGACGCCGGACGGCGCCTGGTTGAACTATCTCGACGAATGGGCGGAGTGGCTCATGCACGGCCTGCCACGCACCGAGGAGAACGGCTTCCAGCACATCGTGTTCAACGCGGAGAACCGCCAGCAGCTCTGGGACGACACGCTGATGATGAGCGTGCTGCCGCTCGCCAGGATCGGGCGACTGCTGGCTCGGCCGCAGTATGTCGAGGAAGCGCGGCGGCAGTTCATGCTGCACGTCAAGTACCTGGCCGATCGCAAGACCGGACTGTGGTTCCACGGTTGGACCTTCGACGGTCGTCACCACTTCGCCAATGCCCTGTGGGCGCGCGGCAATTGCTGGGTGACGATCGCGATTCCCGAGCTCATCGAAATGCTGGAGCTGCCGCCCGGCGAGGCGCTGCGCGAATTCCTGCTCGAAACGCACGTGCAGCAGATCCGCACGCTCGTGAAACACCAGCACGCGAGCGGGCTGTGGCACACGTTGCTCGACGATCCGCAGTCGTACCTCGAAGCCTCGGCCACGGCCGGCTTCGCGTACGGCATCCTCAAGTCGGTGCGCAACGGTTACATCGCGCGGGAATTCCTCGACGCCGGCGTGCGCGCCGCCAGGGCCGTGCTGGCCAACATCGACGCCCGCGGCGAGCTGCGCAACGTGTCCTTCGGGACGCCGGTGTTCGCGGACCTCGAAGGCTACCGCAAGGTGCCGCTGACCTCGATGCCCTACGGCCAGGCCATGGCCATCCTCGCGCTCGGCGAGTTCAAGCGCGTGCCCGGCTAGCCGGGCGCACCCCACCATGGCAACCCGACAGGTCCGCTTCGGCCACTACCTCGCCTACGGCAGCAACGATTTCCTCGGCGCCGGGGCGATGTCCATCATCGGCTTCTGGATCCTGTTCTTCTACACGACGTTCTGCGGTCTGTCGGCCGCCGAGGCCGGCATCATCTTCGTGGCGGCGCGGCTGCTGGATGCGTTCTTCTCGCCCCTCGTCGGCTACATCTCCGATCACCTGCATCGCACCTGGGCCGGGAAGAAATTCGGCCGGCGGCGCTTCTTCATCCTGCTCGCGATCCCGTTGCTGCCGAGCTTCGCGCTCATGTGGGTCGAGGGCCGGAGCTTCTGGTACTACCTGGTCACCTACTGCTTCTTCGAGCTGGTGTACGCGATGGAGATCATCCCGTACGAAACGCTCGCGGCCGAGATGTCGCCGGACTACCGGACCAAGGCCAAGTTCGCCGGCGCCCGCATCGTCTGCGGCCAGGTCGCCAACATCGCGGCCATGTGGCTGCCCGGCGTGATCATCGACTATCTCGGCGGCCGCGAATCGGCGGATACCTTCCTGTACCTCGGCGTGCTGTTCTCCGTGTTCTTCGTGCTGGTCGCGCTCGCGGTCTACCTGTTCACCTGGGAGCGGCCGCGCGCCGAGATCCCGGCGGCCGACCTCGGGCCGATGAAATCGCCGTTCACGAACCTGCGGCAGCTGTTCGCGGACCTGGCCGCCACGCTGCGCATCCGCGCGTTCCGGCTGCACCTCGGCATGTACCTCGGCGGCTACATCAGCCAGGACATCCTGAACGGCGTGCTGTCGTACATCATCGCGTTCGTGTTCTGGGGCTCGGTGGCGACCGCCTCGACGCTGACCACCTGGATGGCCATCGCGCAGCTCGTGTCGGTGGCCGCGGCCATCTGGCTGGCGCTGCGCATCCACGCGGCGCCGGCGTATCGCATCGCGCTCGCGCTGTTCGCGCTCAGCATCGTCGGCATCGCCGCGCTGTACGCGGTGGGCGTGCGCGACTTCCGCGCGTTCCTCGCCGTGGTGGTGGTCGCGGGCCTGGGCCGCGGCGCGCTCAACTACATCCCGTGGAGCGTCTACAACTACATGCCGGACGTCGACGAGATCGTGACGGGCCGGCGCCGCGAGGGCGCCTTCGCGGGCGTCATGACCTTCGTGCGCAAGCTCATGCAGTCCGCCGCCATCTTCATCGTGAGCCAGATCCTCGATGCCGCCGGACTGCTGCCGAACGTGAAGATCCAGCCGGTGGAAGTCGTCAACGTGGCCGTCACGATCATGCTGGTCGGCGCGCTGGGATTGATGCTGTTCGGCTTCCTGGTGTCGCTGCGCTTCCGGCTGAACCGCGACACGCACGAAGTCCTGATGGCCGAGATCGAGCGCTTCAAGACGCGACCGGGCACGCTGCCCACGCCGGAGAACCGCGCGATCGTCGAGGACCTGTCGGGTTGGAAGTACGAGGAACTCTGGGGGCGCGGCCCGCGCAACCGCGCGCGCGAGTCGTCGGACCCACATCGCCTACCCTGATCGTCCGCGCGGCATCGTTCGATCGCGGCCGGCGCCGGGGCATTTGCCTCCGCGCCGGACCCGCGGAACGACTATTTCTTCATCGGCGTCTTTTCGACTTCCGGCCAGTTGTGATCCGCCCGCTCGATGTTGCCGGTCTCGTCCTTCTTCCAGATGTCCAGCACCTTGCGGTCGTGATTCAGATAGAGCTTGCCGTCGACGACCTTGTAGGCATCGGGCTGCGTGCTGACCTTGTAGCCATTCGCCGTGCCGAGCGCGCAGAAACCGCGGTACTGCGGCGCGTACGATTCCGGATTCGCGGCGAATTTCCTCAGGTTCTCCTCGGACGCGAACAGGAATTGCGAGCCCTTGTACGTGAACGCGTGTCGCGGCGATCCCTTGACCGGATGATCCGCATCGAAATAGGCCACCGGATCGTAGCCATGCAGCGCGTACCCGTCCGCTTCGAAGAATTCACCCGCCAGCGCACCGCGCGCGGCGAAGGTCAGCGTCAACAGGAGCCAGAGGACGGGACGTTTCAGGGAATTCATGCAAGCCTCACGTGAAGTAGTTCGAACTTTCCTGAAATAACCCGTCGCGCGACCCGGTCCGGTCGTTACCCATGAATCGCAGGACTTTCATCGCCTCCTCGGCGGCGCTCGCCGGAGCAGCCCGCGTCACCTTCGCTGATCCGCCCGCCCACCCGATCAGGGGCGTCGCCTTCGATGCCTTTCCGATCTTCGATCCCCGTCCGATCGGCGCGGCGTGCGAAAGGATGTTTGGTGCGCGCGGCCGCGAGCTCGTGAACGCCTGGCGCGCGCGCCAGTTCGAATACCAGTGGCTGCGCGCGCTCGGCGGCAGGTACCAGGACTTCTGGCAGTGCACGGCCGCGGCGCTGGAATTCGCCTGCGAGTCCCTCGGGATCGCGGCAGACGAATCACGCCGCGCCGCGCTCATGCAGGAGTACCTGCGGCTCGAGGTGTGGCCGGACGTACCCGCCGCGCTGCGCGATCTGCGGCAGCGCGGACTCGCCCTCGCCTTCCTGTCGAATGCCACCGATGAAATCCTCGAGAGCGGCCTGCGCCGCGCCGGGCTGCGCGGGCAATTCGATCACGTGATCAGCACCGATCGCATCCGCGCGTTCAAGCCCGAGCCGCGTGCCTATCAACTGGGCGTCGACGTCATGGGATTGCGCCGCGAGCAGATCCTGTTCGTCGCCTTTGCGGGCTGGGACGTGGCCGGGGCACGCTGGTTCGGCTACCGCACGTTCTGGAACAACCGGCTGAACTCTCCCGGTGAACGACTCGAGGCCGAACCCGAGGCGCGCGGCGCGAGCCTCGCCGATCTCGTGCGGCGTCTCGATCACGAAATTCCGCTTCGTCGGGAATAAATCCCCACGCCCCCCCGATCTGGCATGCATCGTCAGAACGAGGAATGCACATGAGCGAACGGATTTCACGACGGCAGGCGCTGAGCTGCCTGGGCGCCTGGTCGGGCGCCGGCATCGTCTGGGGCGTGGTGGGTGGCGTGCCGCGCGCCTTCGGCATGGCGGCGGAACGCAAGGCGCACACGGCCAGCTTCACGTTCGTGCAGGTCAGCGACACGCACATCGGTTTCAACAAGGAAGCGAACCCCGACGCGCTGGGCTCGCTGCGCCGCTGCATCGCCGACGTGAATGCCCTGGCCGTGCGCCCGGCCTTCGTCGCGCACACCGGCGACATCACGCACCTGTCGAAACCCGCGGAGTTCGATCTGGCGAACCAGGTGTTCGGCGAACTGCGCGTGGATCGCGTGCACTACGTGCCGGGCGAGCACGATGCGCTCGACAACGGCCTGGCCGGCTATCTCGCGCACCACGGCAAGGCCGGCGGCGGCAAGTCCTGGTACAGCTTCGACGATCACGGCGTGCACTTCGTGGCGCTCGACAATGTCGTGGACTACACGGCCGGCCGCATGCCGTCGCTGGGCGATCAACAACTGCGCTGGCTGGAGAAGGACCTGGCCACGCGCCCGGCGAGCACACCCATCGTCGTGCTGGCACACATCCCGCTCTGGACGGTGTACGAACCCTGGGGCTGGGGCACCGCCGATGCGGACCGCGCACTCGCCGCGCTGCGGCGCTTCGGCTCGGTGACCGTGCTCAACGGACACATCCACCAGGTCCTGCAGAAAGTCGAAGGCAACGTGACCTTCCACACCGCCATGTCGACGGCCTATCCGCAGGCCTCACCGGGCCCCGCGCATTCGCCCGGGCCGCTGAAGGTGGCCGCCGGAGAGCTCGGCAAGGTGATCGGCACGCGCGAAGTCACCGTGGTGCGCGGCAGCCGACAGCTCGCCACGGTGGACCGGCCGATCGACGGCACGACCGACACCGCGATGCGGGCGGCGTCATGAGCGTGCTGGCTTCCCTGGCGAGGCGCGGCTGGCACGTGGCGCTGCTGCTGGTGGTGTGCGCCGTGGCGCTCGCACTCGGCCTCGCGCAGGAGTCCCGGGCCGCGGCACCGGTGACCATCGAGATCGACCAGTTCCAATTCATGCCGCGCGAGATCACGGTCGAGCCGGGCACGGTGGTGCAATGGATGAACCGCGACCAGGCCGTGCACAACGTCATCGCGCCCGGGGTGCAGCTCGCCTCGCCCGGCATGGACACCGGCGATCACTTCGCGTTCACGTTCACGCAGCCGGGCGACTACGACTACCTGTGCGGGCTGCATCCGCACATGACGGGCATCGTCCACGTGCGCGCGGCGGGGAACTCCGGGTGATGCGCCACGGTCCGCTCTAGCCAGCATGTCGCGGCGACAAACAAGCCTGGACGTCGGTCTCGCCCGCGACCTGGCCCTGCCGCATCTCGACTCCGCCTACAA
>DASTHJ010000394.1:0-5146 GCA_035718265.1 Steroidobacteraceae bacterium
GCGCGCGTCCGCCCACACGTACCAGTCAGCCTTGGGATTGTCGCGGCTCTGGCGGCTCTCGGCGAACCAGGCGTGCTGGTCGGACGTGTGGCTCAGCACCTGGTCGACGATGACCTTGAGGCCGAGGTCGTGCGCGCGCGCCACCAGCCGGTCGAAATCCGCCATCGTGCCGAAGATCGGGTCCACGGCGCGGTAGTCGGCGATGTCGTAGCCGAAGTCGGCCATCGGCGACTTGTAGAACGGCGACACCCAGATCGCGTCCACGCCGAGCGAGGCCACGTAGTCGAGCTTCTGGATGATGCCCGGCAGATCGCCGATGCCGTCCCCGTTGGTATCGAGGAAGCTGCGCGGATAGATCTGGTAGATAGTGGCGCCGCGCCACCACGGCCCGGCAGGCACCGAGGCGGGCGGGGTCAGGCGTTGGACTGCGTTGTTCACTTGCGGCGGCAGCTTAGCGCAGCGCGATTCGACGCCGCTGTTGCATACGTATTCGGTGTGAATACGTATGCATTGCACTGTGCGCGGCGCGCGCGGCGCACTACCATTCCGGCACCTCGCGCACTCGCGAACGTTTGGACTCCGTGACCGGGGTCCATTGGCCTCGCCGATCGACCCCCTCGGTTGGCGGGGCTTTCTTTTGCCCCGCAGACTTCATGCCCCGCGCGCCGCAATCGGGGCGCCTCGTGAATACGTATGCATGAAGTTGCCAAGCCGTCTGGCAGCCAACATCCTTGCGCCCGGGGATTCACTTGGACGATTTCATCGGGATCCGTGCGCCAGGATCCGCGATCACAATAGTTAGGGAGGGGTGTCAGTGAAGAAATCCAGAGAAAAGAGTGTGCTTGCCCGGTCGAAGCGTCGCCGTTCGCATCGCGAGGTCGGCACGACCGCGGGTTGCGCCATTTTCCTGGCGGCCAGCGGCGTCGCCATGGGGCAGGACGCCGGCGCCGGCGCCAACGAAAGCATGGACGAGGTCGTGGTCACCGGCCTGCGCAAGAGCATCGAGGACTCGATCGCCGTCAAGAAGGAGAACTCGTCGATCGTCGAGGTGGTCTCGGCGGAGGACATCGGCAAGCTGCCGGACGCCTCGATCGCCGAGGCGATCGGCCGTCTGCCGGGCATCGCCGCGCAGCGCACCAACGGTCGCGCGCAGACCTTGTCGATCCGCGGCCTGGGTCCCGACTTCACCGTCACCACTTTCAATGGCCGCGAGCAGGCCTCGACCAACGACAACCGCACGGTGGAATTCGACCAGTACCCCTCCGAGCTCGTCACGCAGGTCAGGATCTACAAGACACCGGACGCCGGCATGGCCTACCAGGGCATCGCGGGCACCACCGACATCGCCACCGTGCACCCGCTGGCGATGACCAACCGCAAGCTGGCCTTCGGCTACAAGCGCGAGGTCAACGAGCAGGACGCCAACATCCCGGGGCTGCCGGATGCCGGCGATCGCGTGAACGGCACGTACATCGACCAGTTCATGGACGGCCGCCTCGGCGTGGCGCTCGGCATCGCCTACAACAAGACACCGTACCAGGCGCAGACGCGCGAGCCGTGGGGTTACCCGGCGACCTGCGACACCTGCGATCCGCTGGTCATCGGCGGTGACAAGGACGGCGTGCAGTCGTCCTACTACAAGCGCACGGCCTACATGGGCGTGGTCGAGTTCCAGCCGAACGACCAGCTGCACATGCTGCTCGACGCCTATCACTCCGACTTCCGCGAAGTGCAGACCATCCAGCGCATGGAATTCGGCACGGTCTGGTCCGGCGCCACCCTGACCAACCCGGGCCCGGTCGAGAACGGGCGCGTGCAGTCCGGCGAATTCCCGAACGTGCCGTTCATGGTCATCGAGAACTACAACAACGACCGCCACGCGAACGTCGATGCCATCGGCCTGAACACCGAGGTCCAGTTCAACGACAACTGGAACATGAACGTCGACCTGAGCTGGTCGAGCGTCGATCGTGACGACCTGCGACTGGAGTCGACGGCCGGTCTCGGCACCATGAACGATCCGGACCTGCTGCCGCCGACCGAGAGCATCTCGTTCACGACCGGCAAGAACGGCATCACCTATTTCACGCCGTCGCTCAACTACAGCGACTACGGCTCGGTGTTCCTGACCGATCCGGGTGGCTGGGGCGGTGGTGCGCGCCGTGCGGGTTTCGTCGGGGCGCCGGAGATCTCCGACGAGATCCAGGCGATCCGCGTGGCCGCGACGCGCAAGTTCGACGAATCGTTCTTCCTCTCGGACGTGACGTTCGGCGTCAACTATGCCGACCGCACGAAGGCGAAGAACCAGTTCCAGAGCAATCTGTGGCTCACCGGCGATATCTCGCACGCGGTGGTTCCCGAGGAATTCCGCACCGGCATTGCCGACTCGAGCTTCTTCGGCAGCCCCTACGGCATCATCGGTTACGACGCGCTCGCCATGTATCGCGCGGGTTTCTGGCAGCCCATCAACTCGGTGGACGATCCGGCCGCGAACCCCAACGATCGCATCAACAACGTCATGAACACCTGGCAGGTGGACGAGAAGCTCACGACCGCGTTCGTGAGGTTCGGGTTCGACGCCGAGCTCGACGGCCTGCCGCTCAGGGGCAACATCGGCGTGCAGACCATCACCGCCGACCAGACCTCGCACCTGCACCTGACGAGCAGCGTGATCCCGGAAAACACCGCGGTGCTGCCGATCGACGTGGTCAACGAGGGCGACAAGTACACCGACATCCTGCCGAGCCTCAACCTGTCGCTGGATTTCCCGAACGAGTACAAGCTGCGATTCGCGGCGGCGGCCACGGTGGCGCGTCCGCGACTCGACGACCTGGGCGGTGGTGCGAGCTACACGACCATCAGCGACCAGGGCGTCGCCAAGAACTACAACGGCGAGCTCTATTACTGGGAGCGCACCAGCGGCGGCAATCCGAAGCTCAAGCCGTGGCGCGCCAATGCCATCGACCTTTCGCTGGAGAAATACTTCGGCAGCAGGGCGTACGTCTCCGCGGCCGTGTATTACAAGGACCTCAAGACCTACATCACCAACGAGACCACGATCGAGGATTTCTCGGAAGCCTCGCTGCCGCCGTTCAATCCTCAGGATCCGAACGCCACCTACGAGCTGGCCGATGCCAATCGGCTGGGTGCCTCCACCCTCAAGGTGAACGGCTCAGGCGGCTACGTGAAGGGCGTGGAGTTCACCGCCTCGGTGCCTTTCTCGCTGTTCGCCGAGCCGCTCGATGGCTTCGGCTTCATCGTCAGCGCCGCGAAGAACAGCTCGTCGATCAAGATCAATGGCGAGGAGGTGCCCATCCCGGGCCTGTCCACCAAGGTCATCAACTCGACGCTGTACTACGAGAAGTACGGCTTCTCGGCACGTGTCAGCAACCGCTACCGCGACGACTTCATCGGCGAGGTTCCGGCCTTCGACGCGACGCTGACGCTGAACAATGTCAGTGCCGAGTCGCTGCTCGATGCGCAGATCGGCTACACGTTCCAGACCGGTGTGCTGAACGGGTTGAGCATCAACCTGTCCGGCACGAATCTCACGGACGAGCCGTTCGTGCTCAACAATCTCGACACGACGCCGTACAATCTCATCAAGTACCAGAACTATGGTGCGGTGTACGCGCTGGCCGTGAACTACGTGTTCCAGTAGCCCGAGGTTTCTGCTCTGGACGAGCGCCCCGCCGGAGAGATCCGGCGGGGCCTTTTCTTGTCCGGGTGTTCCCTGACAAGCTAGCCCCGTGCCCACCCGCGAAATCAGAACAGTCGTGATCGCCGGCGGCGGAACCGCCGGCTGGATGACGGCGGCCGCGCTGGTGCGCGTGCTGGGGCCCAGGCTCACGATCACGCTGGTCGAGTCCTCGGAGATCGGCATCGTCGGCGTGGGCGAGGCCACGATTCCGGCGATCGCGCATTTCAACAAGCTGGCCAGGATCGACGAGCAGGACTTCCTGCGGCACACGCAGGGCACCTACAAGCTCGGCATCGAGTTCATCGACTGGAACGAGAAGGGACGTGGATACATGCACGCCTTCGGGCCGATCGGCCGCGACCTCGCGTACATCCCGTTCCATCACTACTGGCTGAAGGAGAATGCGCAGGACGGCGCTTCAGGTTCGCTCTGGGATTACAGTCTGAACTGGCTCGCCGCCCGGCAGGCGCGCTTCGCACCGCTGGAGCGCGTCCCGGACACGCCGCTCACCGGGCTGCTGTGGGCCTATCACTTCGATGCCTCGCGCTACGCGGCCTACCTGTCGCGGCTGTCCCAGGGAATGGGCGTGCGGCGCGTCGATGGCAAGATCGCCGAAGTGCTGCTAGAACCCGAGCAGGGCGACGTGCGGGCGCTGCGCCTTGAGGACGGACGCGAGTTCGCGGCGGACTTCTTCATCGATTGCACCGGCTTTCGCGGGCTGCTCATCGAACAGGCGCTCAAGACCGGCTACGAGAACTGGTCGCACTGGCTGCCGTGCGATCGCGCCATGGCCGTCCCCTCGGCGCCGACCACGCCGCTGCTGCCCGTGACGCGCGCCACGGCGCTCGAGGCCGGCTGGCAGTGGCGGATTCCCCTGCAGCATCGCACGGGCAACGGGCACGTCTACTGTTCGGCACACATCAGCGACGAGCGCGCGCGCGAGCAACTGCTCGCCAACCTGGATTCCGAGCCGCTGGCCGAACCGCGGCCCATCCGCTTCACCACGGGACGGCGCAAGCTGTTCTGGAATCGCAACGTGGTCTGCATGGGACTGGCCAGCGGCTTTCTCGAGCCACTGGAGTCGACCTCCATCCACCTGATCCAGGTGGCCATCCAGCGGCTGATCCTGCTGTTTCCGCACCACGGCGACAGCGAGGAGAGGCGCCGCGAATTCAATCGCTCCGCGGCCGCGGAGTACGAATACATCCGCGACTTCATCATCCTGCACTATTACGCGAACGGCCGGCAGGGCGAGCCATTCTGGGATGCCTGCCGCCACATGGCGGCGCCCGAATCGCTGCGTCAGCGCATCGAGCTGTTCCGCGAGACCGCGAGCATCTTCTGCGCGCCGGATGACCTGTTCCAGCTCAACAGCTGGCTGCAGGTACTGTGGGGGCAGGGCGTGCGGCCGCGCGCCACGCATCCGTTCGTCGAGGCCGTGCGGCC
>DASTHJ010000395.1:0-3409 GCA_035718265.1 Steroidobacteraceae bacterium
GACGAGCCCACCGGCAATCTCGACCCGGCGCTGGCCGTCGAGGTCATGCTGGTGTTCAAGCGCTTCCAGGAAGTGGGCGTCACCGTGATCATCGCCTCGCACGATCCGCACCTGGTGGAGACCTTCGGCGAACGCGAGATCGTGCTGGACGGCGGCCGGATCGCCGCGGACACGCTGCACGCCGCGGCCGCCGCGCGCATGACGGCACACGCGCCGAAGCTCGCGGACCTGCCGAGCATCGACCTGCGTACATGAGCGGCGCGGTTTCCTCGTACGGCACGCGGCACCTGCAGGCGTTGTTCGGCGCAGCGGGGCGCCTGACGCGCGCGCCGCTGGCCACGCTGCTGACGCTGATCGTCATCGGCGTGGCACTGGCGCTGCCGGCAGGCCTGGCGCTGCTGGTCGGCAACCTGCGCGCGGCCACCGGCGACCTGGCCAGCGCGCTGGATTTCACCGTGCACTTCAAGCTCGGCACTCCCATCGAACGGGTCCGGCAGATCGCGGCAAACGCCGAACAGCGCCCCGAGGTCGCCGCGGTCACCGTGGTGTCCGCGGAGCAGGCCCTGGAGGAATTCAAGCAGGCGTCCGGCTTCGGCGATGCGCTGGCGGCGCTCGAAGACAACCCTCTGCCGCATCACCTCACCGTGAGGCCGGCGCAGGACGCCAGCGGACCGGCGGACGTGGAGTCGCTGCGGCGCTATTTCGCGGCCTTCCCGGAAGTCGAGATCGTGCAGCTGGACCTCGACTGGGTACGACGGTTGCATTCCTTGCTGGACCTGCTGCGCCGTTCGCTGTGGGTGCTCATCAGCGTGCTGGGTCTCGGCGTGCTGGCCGTCATCGGCAACACCATCCGGCTGGAGATCCAGCAGCGCCGCCCGGAGATCGAGGTGACGAAGCTCGTGGGCGGCTCCAATGCCTTCGTGCGGCGCCCCTTTCTGTACACCGGCCTGTTCTATGGGGTCGGCGGCGCGCTGCTGGCGGCGGCCATTGTCTCGGGGGGCCTCGCGTACCTCGACCAGGCCGTCCGGGAGCTTTCAGCCCAATACGGTGGCGGCTTTCGCATGACGGGCCTGGGAAGCCAGGGTGTGGGGGTCCTGGCCGCCGTCGGCGCAGTGCTGGGCTGGTTCGGCGCCCTGATTTCCACCGGCCGGCACCTGCGGCGGATCGAGCCGCGGGCCTGATTCCATAAGCTTCTGAATCAATAACTTACGATTCTGGTCCCTCGTCTGGGGGATGGAACTGTGGGGGCTTTTAGCACTCTAATCGCCCGACTGCTAAAATTTCGGCCACTCGAAAGAGCAGCAGATCGCCCAAGGAGGTTTCGTACAGATGACCGCCATTGCGCCCACTGCCCAGGCTTTGGTTGCCCGCCAGAACGACTTCGTGCTCGCCGGCCCGGTCGGCAGCTTCGATGCCTACATGGACAAGGTGAGCCGCATCCCCGTGCTCTCGCGCGAGGACGAGGTGGAGCTCGCCAGACGTTTCCGCAACGAGGGTGACCTCGACGCGGCCCGCCAGCTGGTGCTCTCGCACTTGCGGTTCGTCGTGCACATCGCGCGCGGCTACACCGGATACGGCCTGCCACTGGGCGACGTCGTCCAGGAAGGCAACGTCGGCCTCATGAAGGCCGTGAAGCGTTTCGACCCCGACGTGGGCGTACGCCTGGTGTCCTTCGCGGTCCACTGGATCCGCGCCGAGATCCACGAATACGTGCTGCGCAACTGGCGCCTCGTGAAGGTGGCGACCACCAAGGCGCAGCGCAAGCTGTTCTTCAACCTGCGCAAGATGAAGAAGAACCTCGCGTGGCTGACCGCGGACGAGACCGCGGCGGTGGCGCGCGACCTGAACGTCTCGCCGGAAGAAGTCACCGAGATGGAGAAGCGCCTCGCGGCGCGCGACCTGTCGTTCGACCCGGTGCCGGACACGGGCAGCGAGGACGGCGACGAGACCTACTCGCCCGCCGCCTATCTACCCGCGCCGGAGGCCGACCCGGCAGTGCAGATCGAGAACGCCGAGTGGGAAGACACCACCGGTGACCGCCTGGCCGCGGCCATGAGGACGCTGGATGCGCGCAGCCGCGACATCCTCGTGAGCCGCTGGACCGGCGACGCCAAGGCGACGCTGCACGACCTCGCCGGCAAGTACGGCGTTTCGGCGGAGCGCGTCCGGCAGATCGAGGCCAATGCGATCAAGAAACTGCGAGGCTTGATGGTCGAAGCCTGAGCGTCGAGCGCCGCAGGACGTCCAAAGCATCTGCCCCGGCCCAGCGCCGGGGCTTTTTTTGGTCGACCGGATCTCCGATATACAGGCGCCATCGGGACACAGGTGCGTACCTCGGGCGGTATTGTTTCGGGAATGAAACCGTAGCCGGAAAAGACAAGGCGGCGAGCCTCGCGGCACGCCGCCCTGTCGTTCCGCCGATGCGGCAGCTCAGCCGCGCACGATCGGCTGCAGCTTCAGCTCCACGCGGCGGTTCTGCTGCTTGCCCTGCGGCGTGGTGTTCGGTGCGATGGGACGGGCCTCGCCCGCGCCGAAGGCCACGATGCGCTGGCCGTTCACGCCCTGCGACTGCAGGTAGGTGCCCACCGAGTTCGCACGCTCCAGCGAGAGCTTCTGGTTGTACTCGTCGGAACCATCGCTGTCGGTGTGACCTTCCACGTCGATCGTGGTCTTGTCGAATTCCTTGAGGACCAGCGCCACGGAGTCGAGCACCTTGAAGAACCCCGCGTTCAGGTCCGAGCTCGCGGTCTTGAAGGTGATGTTGCCGGGCATGTTGAGGATCAGGTCGTTGCCATTGCGCGTGACCGAAACGCCCGTGCCCTGCAGCTGCGCGCGCAGCTTCGCCTCCTGGCGGTCCATGTAGGCGCCCACGCCGGCACCGGTCAGCGCGCCGATGCCTGCGCCGATGAGCGCGCGTTCGCGGCGCTCCTTGGAATTGTCGCCGGTGGCGGCACCCAGCACCGCACCCGCGAGCGCGCCGATGCCGGCACCCTTGGATGCGTTGTTCACTTTCTTCTCGCCGGTGTAGGCGTCGGTGGTCTGGCAGCCCGCGGCCGTCAGGGCGGCGGCGATGACCAGCAAAGTGCTGCGAACCATGGTCGATGTCTTCATGTGATCCTCCTTGCGGGCATCATGGCGGCCGAACTCTGAACGCCGCGTGAAGCCCTTTTCTGTGAGCCAGTTCTCAGTCGACCGCTTCCGCGGAAGCCGGCGGCGTGGTGGCACGCGTGTATCCGCGCGGCCGTATCGCGACCGTGTTGCGCACCACCGTGCAGCGCACCCCGTCCTTGCGGAAATAGCCGTATTCGAATGTCGGCGTCGAGCGACCTTCGCGCTCGAGCTCGATCCTAATGTCCGTCTCCTGTTCGCGCGTCAGGGAAAATCGCATCTCGAGGTCGGAATTCCCGCC